>JASFUJ010000549.1:0-3546 GCA_050050355.1 Acidobacteriota bacterium | reverse complement strand
CGAGGAGGCCGTCGGCGGAGGCGCCCGGCGCGCCGTCGTCCGGCGCCGGCCGGCTGTCCGGAGCCGGAGCCCGGGCCGGAGTCGAGCCCGGATCCAGACCCAGGTCCTTCAGCACCGCGCGCCCGGTTACCCGGAGATGGGCGAGCTGCCGGTCCGGGCCGCCGAGCAGAGCGTCGAGGAAATCCACCGCCCGCGCCGGGTCGATCGCCCCGAGGCCCAGGCGGGCCATCCGGGAGCGAACCTCCCCGGACGCCGCGGCGCCGACGGCGCCCCAGGACCCCCAGCTCGCCACCCGGACCCGGCCGGGCCACGCGGCCGCCAGCCGGGCCGCGAAGGCGTCGACGAAGGCGCAGCCGGCGACGTAGCTCGCCTGCCCCGGCCAGCGGGCGAAGGAGGCGATGGACGAGAAGAAGAGGACGAAGTCCGGCGCGTCCCGGCCGAAGACCCGGGCCAGGTGGACACCGGCGTCGATCTTGGGGGCGAGCGCCGCCTCCAGGTCCTCCTCCGTCATGCGGGCGAGGGTCCGGTCCCGGAGCTCCATGGCCGAGTGGACCAGGCCGTCGATCCGGCCGAAGCGCTCCAGGATCGTCTCCCGGGCGGCCTCGAGCTGCCCGGGGTCGGTGGCGTCGGCCGCCAGGTAGAGCGGCCGGGGGCCGAGCCCGGCCAGGCGCTCGCGGGCGGCGCGGACCGCGTCGTCCTCCGGGCGCCGGCCGATCCAGACGAGCTGCACCGGCTGGCGGCGCAGGACCGCCTCGCTCCAGGCCGCGCCCACACCGCCGGCCCCGCCCAGGACCACGATCACCGAGTCCGCCCGGAAGGGCCGGTCGGGCCGGCCGGATCGATCGGATCGATCAGCCGACGGCCCCGCCCCGTCCACCGGGCGCGGCACCAGCACGCGCCGGAGCCAGCGGCCGTCGCGGAGGGCCACGGCGCCGTCCCGGGGATCGGCGGCCACGTCGAAGACCCGGTCCCAGAGCTCGCCGTCCAGGTGGTCCCGGCCGGACGGGCCGGACGGGCCGGGAGGGGGCAGGTCCACCGCCCGCACGGTCCAGTGCTCCTGCTCCCGGGCCAGCGAGCCCAGGAACCCGTGGAGGGCGGCCTGCGCCGGGTCGCCCGGATCGCCCGGATCGCCCACACCGCCCCCTTCGCCGAGCCCGACCGCGTGGGCACCCGCCGTGATCACCGACCAGGTCAGGGGCGCGGAGTCGTAGCCCTCGGCCAGCAGCGCCCGGAGCATCCGGAAGCCGAGCCGGACGGCCCGGTGGTGGACGGCGATCGGGGCGTCCTCCGGACCCCCCGCCGGCGGGCGCCAGATCAGGTGGCGGATCCGTCCGGACGGGTCGTCCGCGGCGAGGGCCGCCAGCGCCTCCCGGAGGGTCTCCACGGAGTCCTCCGGCTCCGCCTGCAGGGTGCGTGCGCCCGGGAACCGCTCCCGGAGCGCCGCCAGCCCGGCCCCGGAGGCGCCGAGGACCGCCACGGCGCCGTCCGCCGCGCCCGGTGCGCTCGTCCCGTCGGGGACCACCGGCTCCCAGGACGGCGCCAGGACCAGGTCGAGGGGCGTGGCCTCGGTCGGCCCGGTGGCCGCCGGGGCCGCCTCCTCCGGCAGGGGGAGCAGCACCAGCCCCCGGAAGCGAGCGCACGGCGCACCGGCCTCGTCGAACAGGTCCACGTCGTAGGTCCCGGCGCCGTCGCCGGCCGCGCCGGACGCCGGGCCGCCGGACCGGCGGGCCCAGACCCGCATCCGCGCCGTGCACGGCCCGAGGATCTCGGCCTCGTGGAGCTCGAGCGGGACCGCCGGCCGCGCCGGCTCGCCGGCTTCTCCCTCGCCGAAGATCGAGAGCGCCACCGCCACCTGGAGCGCCGAGTCCGCCAGCCCCGGGTGTAGGACGAAGTCGCCCAGGGTGCCGGCCGACGCCTCCGGCAGGGCCAGCTCGGCGAGGATCTCGCCGTCCCCCACCCGCAGCTCCCGGACCCCCCGGTGGGAGGGGCCGTACTCGTACCCCAGCGCTCCGAGGGCACCGTAGAAGCGCTCGGCCGTGAAGGTGGCCGCGGTGCACCGGGCGCCCACGGCGTCCCGATCCAGACGACCCAGACGATCGAGGCGGCCGGACCGGTCGGGCGGCGCCACCTCCACCCGGCCCTGGGCGTGCAGCACGGACTCCGCGGGCTCGGGGCCGTCCGGCAGGCCGTGGACCTCGAAGTCGAACCCGTCCCCGCCGTCCCGGATCCGGCTCCGGGTCGACCTCGGGGTCAATCTCCGGGTCAACCGCAGCTCGATCCGGCTCCCGTCGGCGCCGGCCTCGCCGGCCTCGAGCCGGAACGGCCGCAGCCAGGTGACGTTCCGCAACCGGAGCCCGCCGTCCGGAGGGTCCCCCGGACCGGAGGCCGTCACCCGGCGGACCGCCCCCCGCACCATCTCCAGGGTCGCCACCGCCGGCAGCACCCGCCACCCGTCGATGCCGTGGTCCGCCAGGAAGGGCTCGGCCCCGGTGAGGGTGATCCCGAAGCGCCAGGACAGGGCCTCGCCGTCGCGCGGCGCCAGCGGCGAGCCGGGTCCGGACGGCCCGGCCGCCGCATCCAGCGAGCCCGGCCGGTCCGCCGCGGGCTCCACCCCGCGGACCCAGAACCGGTCGCGGGCGAACGGATAGGTGGGCAGGTGGACCCGGCGGGCCCCGCCGCCCGCGCCGAGCCGGCGCCAGTCCACCTCGGCGCCGTGGACCCAGCGCCCGGCGAGCGCCGGCAGGTCCCGCCGGTCGAGCAGCGCGTCGAGCGGCTCCTGGCCCGGCTCCCGGCCCGGCTCCCGGCCCGGCTCCCGGACCGGCTCGGTCTCCGCCGCCCTGCCCGGAGCCGTGACGTACCCGCGGTGGACGCCGGGGACCCCGGTCTCGCCCGCCACGAACCGCCGGAGGGCCGCCGTCAGCTCCGCCCGGTCGCGCACCACGAACGCCACCCGCTCGTCCATCGGCTCCCGGCCCACCTGGAGGGTGTAGGCCAGGTCCCGCAGGTGCGGATCGGGCGGCGCCGGGCCGTCCGGCGCGGCGGCGCCGCCGTCCCGTCCGATCCGCGCGGCGAGCGCCGCGAGCGACGGGCTCTCGATCAGCGCACGGGTGGGCAGCCGGACGCCCAGCTCCTCCTCCACCGCGGCCAGGAAGAGCCGGGTCTCGGCGGCGCCCCAGCCCAGCTCCTCCCACTCCAGGTCCCGTTCCGGGGTCCGCTCCAGACCCCCGTCGGACCCGGCGTCGATCTCCAGGCCGAACCGGCGCCGCAGGATCTCCGCCAGCCTCCCCTCCACGCCGCCGGCGGCAGGGCCGCCGGAGCCGGGCGGGCGCTCCAGGAAGTCCAGCAGGCGCCGGGCCCCCTCCACCAGCCGGTCCTCCGACCGGGCCGAAAGCGGCACCAGGAACGGGCCGTTCCCGACCGCGTCGGCCGCGTCGACCGCGCCGATCGCGTCCTCCCCGCCGGCCGTGCCGGCGGGGGCCTCCTCCACCACCGCGTGGGCGTTCGCGCCGCCGAAGCCGAAGGCGCTCACCCCGGCCCGGCGCGGCA
>JASFUJ010000548.1:0-3549 GCA_050050355.1 Acidobacteriota bacterium | reverse complement strand
GCCGAGGAAGCCCGCACTTTGGCCGGAGGGGGCTCGAATCCACCCCGCCCGACCACGGTTTCGTAGAGGTTGCCGTCGCTCATGGGGCGGACATCATATCGGGCGATGGGGTCGACTCGGGGTCAACGAATCCATTACAATATCCGTATGGATGATTAGAAGCGGGTGCCGAACCTCGGCATCCGCGCCCGCCGGGCTTCCACGGGGCGCGTCCGCGCTCCGGACCGGGAGAGCCCACGGCGGACCGGCTCGCCGGTCCGTCCACGTCATCGAACCGCACTCCCGCGGCCGACGCCGCGGGACGCGTACCCACCGGGGGCCGGCAACGGCCCCCGTTCCCCGGCCTGATAGATTTTCCGGGCCATGGCTCCCCGCCCTTCCGCCCTCGTGCGCCGCTTCCGCGAGTGGCGGAGCTCGGCCGAGTTCACCCTCGCCCGCAAGTTCGGCCTCGCCACCCGGGAAGATCGCCTGTTCCTGGTGGCCATCGGGGCGATTGGCGTCCTCTCCGGCTTCCTGGGCGTCGCCGTCCACCGCCTGATCGACAGCCTGCAGACCGTCCTCTGGGGTTCCTCGAACCTCCTCCAGGTGGCCCAGGAGGTCCCCTGGTGGCGGGGGGTCGCGGCCCCCGCCGCCGGTGGGCTGCTGATCGCTCTCCTCGTGATCGTCTCCCGCGGCCCGGCGGAGGGCCCGGGCATGGGCATCCTGATCGAGTCCGTGGCGCTCCGTGGCGGACGGGTGCCGTCGCGCCCGGTGGTGGTGAGCTCCCTGGCCGCCATCGCCACCGTCGGCAGCGGTGGCTCCCTCGGCCGCGAGGGGCCGATGATCCGGCTGGGCGCCATGATCTCTTCCTACCTGGGGCGCCGGTTTCGGCTGCCGCCCCACCGGGTGAAGATCCTGGTCGGCTGCGGCGCGGCGGCCGGCCTCGCCGCCGCGTACAACATCCCGATCGGCGGGGCGCTCTTCGCCATGGAGGTGATCCTCGGCAACTTCGCGCTCCAGATCTTCGGTCCGATCGTCGTGGCCTCCGTGCTCTCGACCCTGATCGCCCGGGCGTTCGAGGGGGACGCCCACCGCTTCGCCGCGCCCGACTACGAGCTGGTGAGCCGCTGGGAGGTGCTCGCCTACGTGGGGCTCGGGCTGCTTTGCGCCCTGGCCTCGATCGTGTTCGTCCTCGGCGTCCGCCGGCTGTCGCGGCTGCTGTCGCGAACGCCCCTGCCGGAGTGGCTCAAGCCGATCCTGGGCATGGCCCTCTTCGGAGCGCTCGCGCTCCAGGTTCCCCACATCCTCGAAGGCGGCCAGGAGCCGAGCACGGCCCTCATGCTGCGGGAGCTCCCCGGCATCCCGGCGATCCCCGGCCGGCTCAGCTTCCCCGTGCTGCTCCTGGTGCTGGCGGGGGTCAAGATCCTCGCGGTGGCCCTGACCGACGGGTGTGGCGGGGTGGGGGGGAAGTTCACCCCGTCGCTCTTCTTCGGCGCCCTGGTCGGCGCCGTCTTCGGCTTGGGGGTCAACGCGGCGTGGCCGGACGCCACCTCGCCCTACCCGGCCTACGCCGCCGTGGGCATGGCGGCGATCGCCGCCGGCACCAGCCACGCCCCGATCAGCGCCATCCTGATCCTGTTCGAGTTCACCGGCAACTACGACCTGATCCTGCCGCTCATGGTGGCCTCGATCACCTCGAGCGTCGTCTCCCGCAAGCTCTACCCGTACTCGATCTACACGGAGACCTTGCAGCGGGCGGGGGTGGACCTCAACATGCGCCTGGAGGAGGCCGTGCTCGCCGGCGTGACGGTCCGCGACCTCATGCGCGAAGATCCCGAGACGCTGGCGCCCGCCGACGACTACCGCAAGGTGGTCGACCGGTTCTTCGCGGCCCACCGGCACCGGCTGTTCGTGGTCGGGGACGACCGCGCGTTCCGCGGGGAGGTCTCCCTCCACGACATCAAGCACGTGCTGGAGGACCCCGCCCAGCTCACGGTCGTCGTGGCCCACGACCTGATGACCTCGCCCGAGCGGACCCTGCTCCCGGACGAACGTCTCGACCGGGCCGCCGAGGTGTTCGCCCACTCCGACTACGAGCGCCTGCCGGTGGTGGACGGGGAGGGTCGGTTCCTCGGGGTCCTCGCCAAGCGCGACCTGCTCTCGGTGTACGCGCAGGAGGTCCTGGGCCGCCAGGCGCTGCTCGCGACCTTCGTCTCCGGCGGCGAGGAGGAGGAGACCCGGGATTTCGTCGAGCTCCCGCCCGACTTCGCCCTGCGCCTGGCCGAGCTGCCGCCCGAGCTGGCGGGCAAGACCCTCGCCGAGGCCCGGCTCCCTCAGCAGCACGGCCTGCGGGTGATCGAGATCAAGCGGGGCCGGCCGGGGCACGAGGACCGGGTGATTCCGGGTGGGGAGACCGTCTTCGAGCCGGGGGATCGGTTGATCGTGCTCGGCCCCTCCGAGTCGGTCGACCGCCTGGAAGCCGGGCTCGCGGAGCCGGCGGAGGCCACGGAGGCCGAGGCGATGAAGGAGATCGACTGAGGTGGGGGGCCGTTCCGATCAGCCCGATCGGCCCGATCAGTCCGGTCGACCCGGTCGGGGCGGCGGGGGTCACCCGCCGGCGCGGGAGGACCTCGACCGGCTCGGGAGCCCCGCCGGCCTGTGCGCCACCTGCCGCCACGCGGGGATCCTGGCATCGAAGACCAGCGTCTTCCTGCGCTGCGGCATGGCGGAGGTGGACCCCGCGTTCGCCAGGTACCCCCGGCTGCCGGTGGTCACGTGCCGAGGATACGAGAGAATTAGGAATTAGGAATTAGGGATTAGGAATTGAAGCCGTTGAATCGGGGTGGGCGTCGGGGCCTTGTGGACGCTTGCCGTGGCGGCGGTTCCTTCGCCGAGTCCTGTTCTGCGGCCTGATCACGTTGCAGCGTGGCACACAGGCTCCGCGTGCACGATGTACCCAGGCTGCCACCCAAGCGGAGGTCTCGCTGCCCGAGGCCAATTCCCAATTCCTAATTCCTAATTCCTAATTCCCAGTTCCCACTTCCCAGTTCATACTTGCTGACGAACCGTCGGTCGATCCGGTCCTTCAGCCACCAGGCCCAGCGACCGTGAGAGACGATCCGCTTCCACCGCAGGAGGGCCTTGCCGTCGGCGGTGTTGAGGATCGACAGGAAGCTCTTCTGCGGCGCGTAGCTCGGGTGGTCGCCGGTGCCCGCGAGGCTCGCGTCGAGGCTCCGCCACAGCAGGGGAGCCTCACGCACGGCGTAGACCCCGGCCTTCGGGGTCTCCGGGTGGTCGGCCGGGGTGACGCAGTCGCCGGCGCCGAAGATCCGCGCGTCGCCGGGGGAGCGCAGGGTCCCGTCGACCAGCAGGAAGCCGCGCTCGTCCAGCGGCAGCCCCGACTCCCGGAAGAGCGGCTGGGCCGCGGGGCCGGTCAGCCAGACGGTGAGGTCGGCGGGCAGCGCGGAGCTGCGGCCCCGGAGCTCGATCCGGACCTCGCCGGCGGTGACCGCGGTGACCCGGGTCCGGGTCCAGACGTCGATCCCCCGCTCCTCGAGGATCGTCCGGGCC
>JASFUJ010000547.1:0-3560 GCA_050050355.1 Acidobacteriota bacterium | reverse complement strand
GTCTCCCGGAGGAGCTCGTACTTCGTCCTCCCCCTGGGAGCCACCATCAACATGGACGGCACCGCCCTCTACGAATCGGTGGCGGCGATCTTCATCGCCCAGGCCCTCGCCGTGCCGCTCACCCCGGGCCAGCAGGTGCTGATCTTCCTCACCGCCACCCTGGCCGCCATCGGCGCCGCCGGCATCCCCCAGGCGGGCCTGGTGACCATGGTGATCGTGCTCCAGGCCGTCGGCCTCCCGCTCGAAGGCATCAGCCTGATCCTGGCCGTCGACTGGCTCCTGGACCGCTTCCGCACCGCGGTCAACGTCTGGGGGGACTCGATCGGAGCCGGGGTGATCGACCGCCTGCTGCCCGACAAGCTGACCCCGACGCAGTCTCCCGAGTAGCCCTCTCGGTCCCGGCGCCGGTGGACGACGACCGCGGCGCGGCCGATCACACCGCCTCGAGCTCTTCCTCCAGGCGCTGGCGCTCGGCGAGCTCGGCGTAGAGGCCGCCGGCCCGGAGCAGCTCCTCGTGGCTGCCTCGCTCGACGAGGCGGCCGCCCTCCAGGACCAGGATCAGGTCGGCCCGGCGCACGGTGGAGATCCGGTGGGAGATCAGGAACACCGTCCGGCCCTCGAAGACCTTCACCAGGTTGCGCAGGATCTCCTCCTCCGTGTGGGTGTCGACGGCGGAGAGGCTGTCGTCCAGCATCAGGATCCGCGGCCGGCGCAGGATCGCCCGGGCCAGGGCGACCCGTTGCTTCTGCCCGCCGGAGAGCGTGATCCCCCGCTCCCCCACCAGCGTCTCGAGCCCCTTGGGGAACCCGTCGAGGTCCGCTCCCAGCCCCGCCTGCGCCGCCGCTTCCTCCACCTCCCGGCGGGTCGCCTCCGGACGTCCGAAGGCGATGTTCTCCCGCACCGTGGTCGAGAACAGGAAGCTCTCCTGGGGGACCATCCCGATGGCGCCCCGGAGCTGCTCCAGCGCCAGCCTCTCGACCGCGACGCCGTCGACGAACACGGTGTCCGGCGGCGGATCGACCAGCCGGGGCAGGAACGAGATGAGCGTGGTCTTGCCTGACCCCGTGCGCCCCACCAGCGCCACCACCGAGCCCGCCGGCGCCTCGTAGCTCACCCCGTCGAGCACCCGCTCGCCCGCCGGGTCGTGGGCGAACGAGAGGTCGCGCACCGACACGTCCCCCCGGATCTCGGGCAGCCGCCGGGGGTCGTCCGGGTCGGCGATGTCCGGCTCGGTCTCCAGGATCTTCAGGATCCTCCCCAGCGAGGCCGAGCCCCGCTGCACCAGGTTGATCACCCAGCCGATGGCGATCATCGGCCAGATCAGTCGGCTCAGGAAGAGCTGGAAGGTCACAAACTGCCCCACGGTGATCGCCCCCCGCACCACCAGCACGCCGCCGTACCAGAGCACCGCCACGAAGCCGAAGCCCACCAGCACCTGGAGCATCGGGTGGAACGCCGAGTTCCACAGGATCAGGCGCCGGTTGCGCTCCAGGTGCCGGAGGTTCACCCGGTCGAAGCGCTCCTCCTCCCCCGGCTCCTGGGCGTACGCCCGCACCACGCGGACGCCGGCCAGGTTCTCCTGCACCCGGGTCGAGAGCCGCGAGAAGTTGTCCTGCACCCTCTCGAAGAGGTGATGGATCCGCTCGCCGAAGACCTTCGTGGCCACCGCCACCAGGGGCATGCTGGCCAGCGCCAGCAGGGTCAGCGGCAGGTGGATGTTCACCATCAGCACCAGCGCCCCGATCGCCGTGAACACCGTGTTGGAGCTGTACATGATCGCGGGGCCGCAGAGCATCCGGACCGCCTGGAGGTCGTTGGTTCCGCGCGCCATGAGGTCGCCGGTGTAGTGGTCCGTGTAGAAGCGCTGGGAGAGGCGTTCCAGGTGCCCGAAGTAGCGGTTGCGCAGCTCGAGCTCGATGTCCCGGCTCATGGTGACCAGAATCAATCGCTGGAGGAAGGTGAACACCCCCCGGACGAGCGCCGTCCCCACCACCAGCGCCGCGTAGGTGATCAGCACCCGGACGGAGAGCTCCTCGCGCAGCGCGTCGACCGCCCAGCCCACCAGCAGCGGCGTGAACAGCCCGATGACCACCGCCAGCAGGATCGACAGGACACCGGTCACGAGCTGGCGCCGGTGGCGCGCAAAGTAGGGCCGGAGGAACGCCAGCCGTCTCAAGGCGCCTCCCACCCTTCGAGCCGGGCGATGCGCCGGCGCAGATCGTCGGTCACGGCCACGGTCTCGTTCCGATCGTAGTCGAAGCAGACCTGGACCGAGCGGGCCTCGGCGTAGAGGGTCCGGCCGTCCGGCGATTCGATCCGGTAGTCGAAATCGAAGCTCTTGCCGCCGATCCGCGGGCACCGGATCCGTACCCGGACCGCGTCGCCGAACGGGATCTGCCCCCGGAAGTCGCACTCCATGCGGGCGAGGATGAAGGCGATCTCGTCCAGCGAGGCGCCGAGGCCCCGGTCCTCGAACACCGTCTGCCAGTACACCAGGCGGGCGCTCTCCAGGTAGGTGTGGAAGACGGCGTTGTTCACGTGCCCCATGCCGTCCACGTCCCGGAACCGGACCGGGATCTCGACCTCCACCGGGTATCCACTCATGCTTCCTGCTCCTCCGGGCCGGGCTCCGGCGGCGGAGCCACGGCGGCGACGATCCCCTCCCGGCCGTCCGGGTGCAGGCCCGCGGGCTCGGCCGACTCCACGGTCACCACCAGCCGGAGGATCGGCCGCCCCTCCTCGACATACTTGGCCTCGTAGTTGGTCCGCGGACCGTCCGGCCACGGCCCGTCGAGCCGATGCACCGCCAGGTCCGGATGGCTTTCCAGCAGCTCCACCACCACTTCACCATACTCCAGGTGATCGGTGGCGAAGCACAGCGTGCCGCCGGGGCGCACGGTCCCCAGCACCAGGTCGACGGTCAGGGGGTCGAACAGCCGCCGCTTGTGGTGGCGCGCCTTCGGCCAGGGGTCGGGATGGTAGACGTGGGTCACCTCCGCGAAGCCCCTCGGCAGCACCGCCGAGAGCGCGTAGAGGGCCTCTCCCCGGATGCCGAGCACGTTCCCCAGCCCCCGGCGGCGCGCCCGGTCGACCATGATCCGGAAGTACCGGGCCGCCATCTCGATGCCGAGGAACCGGCGCTCCGGGCTCTCCCGGGCCCGCCGCAGCAGGTACCGGCCCTTGCCGAACCCGATCTCGAGCTCCCACGGACCGCCCGCCCCGGCGCCCGGACCGTCCCCGGCCGCCGTCACCGGAGCGGGTGGGAGCAGGCGATCCAGCTCCACCGGCGCCCCGACCTCGGCCAGACTCCAGCGTTCCGGTGCGGCCGAGCGGTCCGAGCCGCCGGCGGCGAAGAGGAGAGGTCGGGTCACGGGAGAAGCAAGGTCACGGAGAGTCGGCGGACGAGCCCGGAGGTGGAGCGTTCCGCTCCTCCGGGTGGGGGCGGTGAGTATACCGGAGGGCCCCGGCGTATCCCCTCACCCCGGCCCTCTCCCCGGAGGGGAGAGGGTGGCGATGTCGGGGGCGGGGCTCTTCCGCGACGGCGACGAACGGTGGAGCGG
>JASFUJ010000546.1:0-3560 GCA_050050355.1 Acidobacteriota bacterium | reverse complement strand
AGGCCTCTACGCCTACGTCTACCGGCTCGACCTGCGGCAGCTCGCCGGGATCACCGCCCTGCCGTGCATCTTCGAGCTGAGCCTCGACTTCGGTCCCGTCACCGCGCTCGACTACGACGGCTCGGGCAATCCGGACCAGGTCTTCGTGGTCACCGCCGGGGGCCTGGGCTCGGTGGGGCCGGCCTCCGCGGAGCAGACAGGAGGGACGGTCACGTTCACCTTCGCCCCGCCGGTGTGCGCCGGGAGCTACCCGGGGGGCGGCGAGACGTCGTACTTCTTCGGGCTCGCCTCGACGCGAGCGCCCCGCCACGTCAACGCCCAGATCCGCGACACCCTGGGCGGCACGGCCACACTGGACGCCAGGGTGCCCGAGGCCCCCGGGCTCGCGCCGGCGCCGCTGACCGTGTTCCACCGCCTCCGGATCCGCCCCGAGCAGCTTCGGCTGTGGAAGAGCTTCCGGGAGCGCTACGGCGAGCGCCTGCGGGTGGACTGGAACCCGGTGACCGGAACTCCGCACCGGATCGAGGGCGCCGCGCTGGAGCTGCCGGAGCCGCCCACGGACAACACCATCGAGCCCCTGGCCCGACGGTTCCTGCTCACGCACCGCGAGCTCCTGCGCATCGACCCCGAGCAGCTCGGTCTCGCGAAGATCGAGCACCTGACTCCGGAGCGGACCGACGCCGGAACCGGTACCTGGCAGATCTTCTACCACCAGGTGTACCGCGACCTGCCGGTGGACGGCGGCTCGGCCCGGATGACCATCCGCGACGGCCGGGTCACCAGCTTCGGCTCCGACTTCCGTCCGGGCGTCGCCCCCCTCGCCACCGAGCCGGAGCTCTCCACCGGCGCCGCGCTCCAGCGGGTCCGGGAGCTCGACCCCCGGTACCTGCGCCGGAAGCCGGTGGCGAGCCGGCTGATCGTCTTCCCCGAGGCGGCGGGCGACCAGGTGCGCTACCACCTGGCGTGGGACCTGACCATGCCGGAGGTCCTGGAGCCCCGAGATCTGGTGGATCCGGCGGCCCCCGACCGGGGGGTCCGCACCCCAACGGGAGAGCCTCCGCAACCGCTCGAGAGGATCCCGGCCCAGTGGCGCTACCTGGTGGACGCCCACACCGGGGCGGTCATCGAACGGCAGAACCTGATGCGCTACGAGGACGTCTCGGGCACGGTCACCGGCCCGGTCCATCCGGAGGTGCCGGACGATCCGCCGGAGACCCGCCCGCTCCCGGACCTGACCGTGACCGTCACCCAGGGGCTGACCACGACGACGGACGAGACCGACGCCACGGGGAGCTACCTGATCCCGGGCCTGGCCGCCGGAGCGGCGACCCTCGAGAGCCACTTCGAGGGGCCGCACCTGCGGGTCTGGAACAACGAGACCGCCGATCCGGACGCCACCCACGCCACCTCCGTCACCGCCCCGGCGACCCACGACTGGGACTGGGCGAGCGACGATCCGTCTCCGGACGACGTGGAGACCAACGCGTTCTGGCACATCCACTGGATCCGGAGCTGGTTCCTCCAGGGCACCCCCTTCGACGTCACCCCCGACCCCGATCCCATGGAGGTGTTCGTGCGCGACGGGGAGTACTGCAACGCCGGCGCCGGGTCGAGCGGCATCTCCTTCGGCGGCGGCGTCCCCGGGAGCTGCGAGGACTTCTCCCTGTGCTCCGACATCGCCTACCACGAGTACACCCACCGGATCGTCGCCAAGGTCTACGACGACGCCGGAGTCTCGCTTCCCTATGCGGACGAGACCGGCGCCATGAACGAGGGCTGGGCCGACTACTTCGGGTCGACGACCACCGAGGACTCCGGTCACGGCGAGGGGTGCTACGGCGGGCGGGACATCGAGCCCGACCGGCGCTACCCCGACGACTGGGTCGGCGAGGTCCACTCGGACGGACTGATCTTCTCGGGCGCCCTCTGGGACCTGCGGACGGCCCTGGGCACGGCGTTCGTGGACGAGCTGGCCATGTGGGGCATGCGGGACGCGACCACCGGCTTCTCCGAGTACCTGGGAGCGATCCTCGGCTGGGACGATGACCCGGCCTTCTCCCCGGACCCGGCGGCGGACAACGATCCGACCAACGGCACGCCCAACATCGACGCCATCTGCCACGCCTACTGGGATCTCCACGGGGTCTTCCACCCGGACTGCGTCGGGCACACCGACCTTCCGGTGGCGATCCTCACCGCTCCGTCGCCGATCGACTTCAACCTGGCCGACCCGGCGGCGCCGAGCCTGCCGATCGAGGGCACCGCCCTCGGGTCGTCCGCCGCGCCGCTCCAGAGCTTCGTCCTGGAGTACGCCCACGACGGCGCTCCCGCCACCTGGCTCACCGCCGGCGTCACCCTGACCGGAGGCGGCACCACGCCCGTCAACGCCGGCGCGCTGGGGGATCTGGCCCTCGGCGGGCTGGCCGACGGCCTGTATCTCCTGCGCCTGACGGTGACGGACACGGCGGCGAACAGCGCCTCGGCGATCGCCGCCTTCTACCTGGACCACGCCCTGATGACCGGCTGGCCCCAGGCCATGGAGGCCCACTTCTACGGCTCACCGGCGATCGCCGATCTCGATCCGGCGTACCCGGGCCTGGAGGTGGCCGCGGCGGCGAGCGACGGGAGCTTCCACGTCTGGCACGCCGACGGCACCGCGGCCCCCGGCTGGCCCCGGAGCGTGAGCTTCAGCCGCTCCGCTCCCGCGGTGGCCGACCTGGACGCCGACGGCACCCTGGAGGTCGTGCAGTCCACCGCCTACGGGTCGGTCTACGCCTGGAGCCAGGACGGCACCTCGCTGCCCGGCTGGCCCGTCAGCATGACCTTCCCCGGGCAGGACTACGAGTACAGCACCGCGGCCCTGGGCGACCTGGACGGCGACGGCGACCTGGAGGTGGTGGTCGGCTCGACCAACGCCGAGGTCCACGCCTGGCACCACGACGGCACGGCGGTCGCCGGCTGGCCGGTGAGCGTCGGCGACTGGGTCCAGGCGTCGCCGACCCTGGCCGACCTGGACGGCGACGGGCTGCCGGAGGTGATCTTCGGCTCCCGGGACGGACAGGTCCACGTGTACCGGGGCGACGGCACCGTCCTCGCCGGCTGGCCCCAGGCGATCGCGGGCGCGCCCCAGGTCACCTGCTCGGCCGCGGCCGGGGATCTGGACGGCGACGGGGACTTCGAGGTCGTGGTGGGCACCGCGGACTTCGACACCGTCTTCACGTCCGTCTCCGGCCGGGTCCACGCCTTCCACGCCGACGGCACCGCGGTCACCGGCTGGCCCCAGGACCTGACCATCCTGGTCTTCCGGCCCGCCTCGGTCGACCTGGCGGACCTCGACGGGGACGGCGACCTGGAGGTGGTCGTCCAGTCCAACGATGACAACGTCCAGGTCTGGAACGGGGACGGCACGCCGGTCGCCGGCTGGCCGCCCACCGGTCCGGGCGGCGCGTTCTACGAGTTCACCGTGTCCTCGCCGGCGATCGCCGACCTGGACGGCGACGGCGACCAGGAGGTGACCGCCGAGGCTTCCTACAGCACGGTCGACGGCTTCTCCCGCTACG
>JASFUJ010000545.1:0-3560 GCA_050050355.1 Acidobacteriota bacterium | reverse complement strand
TCGACACCTCGAAGGGTACGATCGTCCTCGAGCTCGCTCCCGACAAGACGCCGAAGACGGTGGCGAACTTCCTCACCTACGTGAAGGACGGCCATTACGACGGCACCATCTTCCACCGGGTGATCGGTGGCTTCATGATCCAGGGCGGCGGCTTCGGCCCGGAGATGCAGAAGAAGGACACCCGGCCGCCGATCGAGAACGAGGCCGCCACCGGCCTGTCCAACACCCGCGGCACCATCTCCATGGCGCGGACCGCGGACCCCGACAGCGCCACGGCGCAGTTCTTCATCAACACGGTGGACAACAAGAACCTCGACCATGGAGGCCCGAACAATCCAGGCTACACCGCGTTCGGTACCGTGGTCGAGGGGATGGACGTGGTCGACGCCATCGCCGGTGTGCAGACGACCCGCCGCAACGGCTACGCCGACGTGCCGCTCGAGCCGGTCGTGATCGAGAAGGCCCGGGTCCTGGGCGACTCGGGGAAGTGATGCCGAACGCAGAGAGCCCCGCCGGGTCCGCCGGCGGGGCTCGGTCGGCACGGCGTGCGACGGCCGGGGGAGACGGCGCGCCGCCGGGGGCCCCGACGGCGCTCAGCCGCGGGTGACGTTGCGGGCCTGCATCCCCTTCGGCCCCTCGGTGGCCTCGAAGACCACCTCCTCACCCTGGGTCAGGGTCCGAAAGCCGTCCATCTGGATCGCCGTGTGGTGGACGAAGACATCCGCTCCACCCGTGTCCGGCTCGATGAACCCGTAGCCCTTGGCGTTGTTGAACCACTTGACGGTCCCACGCTGCGTCATGGGAGCTCACTCCTTTCAACCGCTCTGGGACTGCTGTCGCACGCCGGAGGCAGGCGTGGACACCCTATTGAACATCTCCCCTCCGAGGGGGGGTCCCCCTCCGAGAGGGGTCCTTGGCCCCCGCAGTATCCAGCTCTTCTGGAATGCGGATTCTGGAAGGAATCTTCGCACGGATTGCGCCGAAGCGCAAGAACGCGACGGCGGTCGCGTCAGGAGACGATCAGCGGATGCGTCGGGAGAGGTGAGGGATTCGGGGAGGAGAAAAGGGGTGGTGCCGAAGGCCGGACTCGAACCGGCACGGATTGCTCCACACGCCCCTCAAGCGTGCGCGTCTACCAATTCCGCCACTTCGGCACGGGGTGAACTCTACCAGAACGGGCGGCTATTCGCCGCCTTCCTGCTCCCGCGGAACCGCCGCCGGATCGGCGTCCTCGCCGGTCGCGGCTCCCGTGGTTTCGTCCTGGGCCTGAGCCTCTTCCCCGACGTTCCCGCCGAGGACGTCGCTCATCAGGGTTGCCCGGTTCGGCCCCCCCTGCATGATGCCGATGATCAGCGTGGTGAAGATGAACAGCACGAACGAGGTGACCGTCAGCTTGTGCAACAGGGTCGTGGCGCTCCGTGCACCGAAGGCGGTCTGCGTGCTCCCCCCGCCGAAGACGGAGAGGTCGGCCCCCTTCCCCTGCTGGAGGAGGACCACCAGGATCAGGAAGATGCAGACGATGACGTGGATGGTGTACAGAAGGTAGATCACGGTGCACCTCGAAGACGTTGGGTTCGGGTCGGCGTGGGCGTCCAGCGACCGGCGGCCATCAGCAACAGCCGATGATAGCCGAGAATTCCTCCGCGTCAAGGCTCGATCCGCCCACCAGGAACCCGTCGACGTCGTCCCGGGCCATCAGGTCGGCCGCGTTGTCCGGCTTGACCGAGCCCCCGTACACGATTCGTGTGGCCTCGGCCACTTCCCTGCCGAACCGCGCTTCGACCGCGGACCGGATGAACGCGTGCGCCTCCTGGGCGACCTCGGGCGTGGCGGTCGCGCCGGTGCCGATCGCCCAGACCGGCTCGTAGGCGATGGCGAAGGGGGGCGGCGGGTCGGACGCCTCGGCCACCGGCCCGAG
Organism: Acidobacteriota bacterium; assembly: GCA_050050355.1. Lineage (GTDB taxonomy): Bacteria > Acidobacteriota > Thermoanaerobaculia > Multivoradales > DATKCC01 > JASFUJ01. The sequence goes on along the minus strand of JASFUJ010000545.1, from coordinate 1,642 downwards.
CGCCATCTCGAGCTGGCGGCCCAGGATCTCCAGCGTCGCCCCGGCCTCGCGCTCCGCATCGGTCTCGCCGACGCAGATCATGGGTCGCAGCCCGTTGCGCAGCGCCGCGGCCACCTTGCGGGCCACGAGGCCGTCGCTCTCGCCGTGGTCGCGACGCCTCTCGCTGTGCCCGACGAGCACCCAGGTGCAGCCGGCGTCGGCGAGCTGCGGCCCGGAGACGTCCCCGGTGTGGGCGCCGTCGTCCTCCTCGTGAAGGTCCTGACCGCCCCAGGCGATGCGGGACCCCCGGAGCTCCGCGGCCACCGGAGGGATGAGCACGAACGGCGGGAAGATCACCACCTCCGCCGTCGACGCCTCCACCTCCGAGGTCGTCGTCCGGCAGTGGTCTTCGGCACCCTCGCGCAGCAGGTTCATCTTCCAGTTGGCGGCCACGATCGGAACACGGATCTTGCGGTCGGTCATGACGTTTCCTCCTTCTCCAGGACCGCGATGCCCGGCAGCGTCTTGCCGGCCAGAAACTCGAGCGAGGCTCCACCGCCCGTGGACACGTGGTCGATCTGGCGGGTGACGCCGGCGCGGGCGGCGGCGGCCACGGTCTCGCCGCCGCCGATCACGGTGTAGGCCTCCATGTCGACCAGGGCGCGGGCCACCTCTTCCGTGCCGGCGTCGAAGGGAGGCGTCTCGAAGACGCCCATGGGCCCGTTCCAGAACAGGGTCCGGGCGCCGGACATGGCCTCCGAGAAGCGCCGCCGGCTCGTCGGGCCGATGTCCAGGGCCATCGTCCCGGAGGGGACCCCGGCGTCGACCCCGACCGTCTCGTGCTCGGCGTCCCGGGCGATCTCGGCGGCCACGACCAGGTCCTCCGGCAGGACCACCGTCACCCCCGCCGCCTCGGCCTTCTCCAGCAGCTCGCCCGCAAGAGCGACCCGGTCCCGGTCCACCAGGGACTCGCCCATCTCCACGCCGCGGGCGGCGAGGAAGGTGTTGGCGATGCCGCCTCCCACGAGGAGCTTCTCGACTCGCGGGATCAGGTTGTCGATGGTGTCGAGCTTGCCGCCGATCTTGGCGCCCCCGAGCAGGGCCACGAACGGTCGCCGCGGACTCTCCAGGAGGCGGCCCAGGGCCTCCACCTCGCGGGCCATCAGCCGGCCGGCGGCCTTCTCCTCCATGCGTTCCGCGGCGCCGACGACCGAAGCGTGCGCCCGGTGGGCGGTGCCGAAGGCGTCCCCCACGAACACCTGGCCCAGGCGGGCCAGACCGTCGGCGAACTCGTCGTCGTTCTCCGTCTCTCCCGGGTGGAACCGGACGTTCTCGAGCAGGCAGACCTCGCCGTTGTTGAGCTGGGCGACCACCTTCTCGGCCTCCGGGCCGACGCAGTCGGGAGCGAACCGGGCCGCCTTGCCCAGCAGCTCCACCAGGTGCTCGGCCACCGGCCGCAGGCTGTACCGGGGATCGCGCCGGCCCTTCGGCCGGCCGCAGTGGGAGGCGAGGATCACCCGTGCCTTGCGCTCCCGCAGCTCCCGGACGGTGGGCAAGGCCTCGACGATCCGGGTGTCGTCGGTCACCCTGCCGCCCTCGAGGGGCACGTTGAAGTCGACCCGCACGAACACCCGCTTGCCGGCGAGGTCGCCCAGGTCGTCCA
>JASFUJ010000544.1:0-3561 GCA_050050355.1 Acidobacteriota bacterium | reverse complement strand
TCGCCCACGGCGAGGCCGGTCTCGGCGGCGGGGCTGTCGTCCTCGACCCGCGCCACCAGGACGCCCCGGTCGTCGGGCACGCCGAAGTAGGTGCGGAGCTCCGGGGTGAGCTCGGTGAGCTGAACGCCCAGGTAGCCGCCGGAGAGGCTGTGGAACATCACCCGGGGGTGCGCGCCCTCTCCGTCGTGCGTCTCGGCCTTCACCACCACCACCTGGCGCTCCCGGTCGCCCGGTTCCCCGGGCCGCGGCGCGGCCGCGGCGTTGAGGGCGGTGAGCAGCAGGGCGCAGGCGGTGACTGCGGTCAACGTGGTTCGATGCATGGAGTCTCTCCTCGTTCGATGATCGATTCCGGCGCGGAGGGCCGCGCACGGTGGTGGTCAGTTCGGCCGGTAGGCGGCGGGCTTCGGCCGGCCCGCCTGCTCGGCGGCGAGCCGCTGGACGTCGAGCACCAGCTCGAAGCGGTCGTCGCCGCCCACGTAGAGCACCGGTTCGGTCTCCTCGGCCCAGGTCTCGTTCAGGTCCTCGGCCAGACGTTTGAGCTCGTCGAGCTCCGCCCGCAGCCGGGCCCGTTCGAGCCGGGCCCGCTCGGTCCGCGGATCGTCCAGGGCGGGCCCGGTGGCGGCCGCGGCCACGGCGTCCTGCTCCGGGACCCCGGTCGGCCGCTGGAGCGCCGGCGGAGACGCCGCCCGGATCAGCAGGACCAGCAGGATCAGGAGCATCAGCGCGCCCGCGGCTCCCGCCGTGATCGGCCCGGAGGGTCTGATCCAGGTGGGGATCCGGGTGGGGATCCACGGGAACGGTCCGAGCCCGAGCCGGGATCGGGCGCTGGGCGACGCCCGGTCGCACCCCTTCAGCACCCGCCCGGTGAAGCCGCTCGAGGCCCGGTGTCTGGGGAGAGAGCGCAGTGCGCGGCGCAGGTCCTGGTCGGTCATCTCGAACCTCCGTTCCATTCCTCCCAGACCGGGCCGAGCTCACGCCGCAGCCGGGCGCGGGCCCGGTGCAGGCGGGACTTCACCGTCCCGACCCGGCAGGACAGCACGCGGGCGATGTCCTGCTGCGGCCAGTCCTCGATCTCGTAGAGCACCAGCGGCACCCGCAGGGCGAGGGGCAGCTCCCCGAGCGCCGCGGCGAGGCGCCGCCGCAGCTCCGCGCGCATCACCCGCGCCGGTGCGCCGGGCTCGGTGCGGTCCTCCTCCAGGGGCCGGAGCTCCGGGGAGAGGAGGCGCCACCGCCGTTCCCGGCGCTCTTCGGAGCGCAGCAGGTTGGTGGCGATGCGGTAGAGGAAGGCGGCGAGGCGGCCCCGCTCCCGGTAGCCGGCAGCGGCCCGGTAGAGCCGCAGGAAGGCCTCCTGGGCCAGGTCCTCGGCCCGCTCCCTGGAGCCGGTGAGGCGGGCCAGGTAGGCCACCAGGCCGTCCTTGTGGCGGTCGACCAGGAGGCCGAACGCGTCGCGCTCCCCCCGGCGGACGCGCGCCATCAGCTCGGCGTCGGTCGGGGCTTCCGCGGTGGCGGTCTCCGGCTCGGACGAGGGCTCGGGCCCGGTCCGCTCCGGCAAGCCGGTCGTCGTCTGGGAGATGGGTACGGTCATTCCGTGCCTCTCTACCCGTACTAACGCCGGAGGCCGGGAAAGGTTCGGGGCCGGCCGGAGCGGAACGGAACAAGGGTCCGGCCGCCGGGCCGGGGAACCGCTCGGTCCCGAGGGGAAAGGGGTCGAGCGGGCCCCGGCGCCGGCGGCCGGATCACGGGAGAGAAGGGGGACGGGGGGTTGTCGGGGTGATCGAAAACCTCAAGGCACGAACCCTTCGCGGTCGAACCGCCCGGGCAGCTCGTCGTTCCCCGGCGTCGCCGCCCCCAGCCGGTAATAGCGGATCGTCCCGGTCGAGCGCTGTTCGATCCAGACCTCGATCAGGGAGGTCGAGAACCGCACCAGGGTCGGCCACAGCCGGCCGTTGGGCCGCGGGCCGACGATCCGCACGAAGAGCTCCGAGCGCCCCGGGATCGCCCCCGAGATGCAGAGGGTCTCGGGGATGCACTCCGTCTCCGCGCGCACCGGCCGGGGCGTCCCGCCGGCCGGGGTGATCCGCGCCTTGAAGCGGAAGTCGGGGAAGTCGGCGTCGGTCAGCCAGTCGCCGGCGGGCGGCTCCGGCGTGGCGGTCGAGGGACAGTGCGCCACGAACGTCTCGAAGCCGCCGTCCGGGTTGCCGCCGGCCACGTTCGCCTTCGAGTACAGCGCCACCAGGGTGCCGTCGGCGCTGAGGGCGGACGGGAAATCGTCGACCCCGTCGTTGGCCATGACCTCCATGCGGGTGCCGGTGGCGCGGTCGAACAGGAAGGCGTCCCGCCCCCGTCCCGGCCTCGGGGCCGCGCTGAAGGCGAGCCGGTCTCCGGTGAAATCGAACGCCTCGGGCCGGTTCAGGAAGAAGCCCTCGTCGGTCGCCTGCTGGAAGCCGGCGCTGCGGCGGTCGTAGAGGTACAGCTCCCTGCCCGCGGCCGGCCGGTTGCCGTCGGGATTCTCGATCGAGGGGAAGGCGAGGGCCGTGCCGTCGCCGCTCAGCGCCATCGGCGGGTCGGTGTGGAGCGCCACCCGTTCCAGGGTCCCGGCCGCGACATCGTAGAAGTAGATCGAGCCCCAGCTCCCGCCCGGCGGGTCGTCGCCGGTCAGGTCCAGGTCGGAGTGGAGCGCGATGCGCTCGCCGGCGGCGTCGATCCGGGCCGCCCCGGTCTCCGGGCACTGCCCCGGGAACGGCGGGCAGGCCGGATCGACGGAGTCCGTCACCTGGCGGACCTCGCCGGCTCCCACGTCGAAGAGGAAGACCTCCAGGTTGCCGTCCGGGTTCCCGCCGGTCGGGTCCGCACTGGTGACGACCGCGAGCGTGGCGCCGTCGGCGGTCGCGTCGACGTCGGCGAACGGTCCACGGAGCAGCTCGGTCTCGACGCCGGTGGCCAGATCCAGCATCACCAGCGCTTCGTGCCGCTCGAGGACCGTCCCGTCCGGCGCCACGTCGGTGCGGAAGAAGACCCGGGCGCCGTCCGCGGTGAGAATCGGCCGGTGGACGGAGCCCTCCGCCCGGGAGGTGAGCTGGGTCAGCTCGCCGGTCTCCCGGTCGAACAGGAACAGCTCCCGGCTGTGGTCGGAGTTGCCGCCCACGTGATCGGCGCGGGAGGTCAGGACGAGCCACCGGCCGTCGGCGCCGAAGTTTCCGGGGAGGCTGTCGAAGGCGTCGGACGACGTCACCTGGCGGACGGTGCAGCCCTCCACGCCGGCGGCCAGACTCGCGGGCGGCGCCGCCGAGACCGGGAGGGCTCCGAGCAGGATGCCGGCGAGGATCGTGCTCAGGGTGAGGATGGGGAGGAAGGAGAAGGCTCGTTTCGTGGACATCGGTACCTCCGGTGGGTTGAGTTGTTGCTGCGCGGAGGAAATGCTATTACAGCATAGGTCGATCTGTAAAGCCCTCTCCCGGATTTTTCTGGAATCAGCCCGTCAAACAGGGTTCCCGACGGATCGTCCGGGGTGCCTCACGGCGATCCGGGTTCGTCCTGGGAGGCCGCGCAATGCCGTGGTGA
>JASFUJ010000543.1:0-3567 GCA_050050355.1 Acidobacteriota bacterium | reverse complement strand
ACCCGGGCCAGCAGCTCGGCCAGGTCGAAGGGCTTCACCATGTAGTCGTCGGCCCCCACCTTCAGCCCGTAGACCACGTCGTCCGGCTGGCTGCGGGCGGTGAGCATGAGGATCGGCGTGAAGTCGGCGCGCTGGCGCAGGCGCTGGCAGACCTCGAAGCCGTCCAGCTCCGGCAGGCGCACGTCCAGCACGATCAGGTCGTAGCCGTCCCCCTCCGCCCGCTCCAGGGCCCGCTCCAGGGCCTGGCGCCCGTCGGTGGCCAGGTCCACCTGCCAGCCCTTGCGCTCCAGGTTCAGGATCAGCCCCTGGGCGATGGCTTCCTCGTCCTCGACCAGCAGGATCCTCGGCGCGGTCTCGGCGCTCACGGGCGGGCTCCGGTGGCGGCGCCGGCCCGGCCGGGCTCCGGGCTCCGGGGCTCGGCCGCGGCCGAGAGCAGGGGGAGCTCGATCCGGAACCGGGTGCCGGGACGGCCCTCGTGGGAGAACGCCCGCACCGTGCCGCCCATTTCGCCCACCAGCCCCGAGACGATGAACAGGCCCAGGCCGGTCCCCTTGCGCCGCTGGTCCACCTCCCGGCCGACCTGGTAGAAGCGGTCGAAGACCTTCGAGAGCTCCTTCTTGGGGATGCCGATCCCGTCGTCCTCCACCTCGATCACCGCCCGGTGGTCCTCGGCGCCGACCCGCGCCCGGACCTCGCCGCCGGTCTTCGAGAACCGGGCGGCGTTCTCGAGCAGGTTGTCCGCCAGGCGCCGCAACGCCTCCTCGGTGGCGCGCACCGCCACGTCGGCCTCGACCGTGGCGGTGAGCCGCACGCCGTGGGATTCGATCCGCGGCCGGACCTCCTCGAAGTAGTCGGGGAAGAACTCGCCGAGGGCGATGGGCTCGAGGTCGAGGCGCTTGCGGCGCCCCACCAGGCGGCTCGACTCCAGCACGTCGTCGACCAGGGTCCCCATGCGGTCCGCCTGCTGGAGGATGAAGCCGACCGAGCGTTCGAGCTGCTCGCGGTCCACGTCCGGGCCCTGGAGGGTCTGGGCGTGGAGCTTGATCGCCGCGAGGGGCGACTTGAGCTCGTGGGTGACCATCGAGATGAACTCCTCCTGCTTGCGGGCGTAGCGCGCCTCCGCGACCCGGCTGGCGAGCTGGGAGGTGAGCTCGGTGATCAGCAGGGCGGCGAGGCCGCAGCCGACGGCGAGGACCGCCCAGTGGACGTTGCCGACGGTGACGCCGACCCGGTCGGCGAGCTCGTCGATCCGCGCCCGCGCCTGGATGGTGTAGACCACCCAGACCACCAGGATGGCCACCGTCACGAGGATGGAGACGATGTAGCTGACGACGATGCGGGTGAAGGGGATCCGGTCCATGGCTGCAGCGCCCATCGTACCCCGACGGTTGCCGCAGGGGATGACCGTAGCCCCGGGGCTTGTCCCCGGGGCGGGGCTTGTCCCCGGGGCGGGGCTTGTCCCCGGGGCGGGGCTTGTCTCCGGGGCGGGGCTTGTCCCCGGGGCGGGGACGGCGGCTGAGAGGACGCCTTCGCCGCAAAGCTCGCCGGGAGCGCTCCCGGAGGGCTCCCTCGGCGGCACACTGCGACCGGCGAGGGACCCTCCGGGGCACTCCGCAGATCCCTGCTCGCTGCCGTAGCAACCGAAGGGGCCGACGAGCCCGGGGCGGGGGCGTCCCTCGCCCCCCGCGAGGGGGGAGAGGGATCGAGGGAGCTGGGGGGAGATCCAGGGGAGCCCCCCCGTCCGCCTGACGAAAGCCTGACACAGCCCTGACCCTCCTCGGATGGTCTTCGCCGGCGGTCCGCGCCACAATGATCCCGGCCGGGGCCGCACCGCGCTCGACCGTGCTCGCGTCCGTCCATCACCCCGCGAACCGCTGACGAATCCGAGGATCGAGAGCCGTCATGATCGAATTCGAAGGACACCCCGAAATCCGCTGGCACTGGAAGATCCTGCCGTTCTTCCTGGTCCACCTGGCCTGCCTCGCCGTCTTCTTCCTGCCGTTCTCGTGGGGGCTGGTCGCCCTCTGCGGGGGGCTCTACCTGGTGCGGATGTTCGGCATCACCGCCGGCTTCCACCGCTACTTCGCCCACCGGAGCTTCAAGACCAGCCGGGTGTTCCAGGTGGTCCTCGCCTGCATGGGGATGTTCTCCTTCCAGAAAGGCCCGCTCTGGTGGGCGGCGCACCACCGGCACCACCACCGGGCGAGCGACCGGTCGGACGACCTCCACTCGCCGGCGCGGCACGGGTTCCTCTGGGCCCACGTGGGCTGGATCCTGACCACCGAGCACGACGACACGGACTACGACCGGATCGCGGACTTCGCCAGGTACCGGGAGATGGTCTGGCTCAACGAGCACCACCTGGTCCCCGGGGTGGCGCTGGGGGCGGTGCTGTTCGCCTTCGGCGGCCTGCCGGCGCTGGTGTGGGGGCTGTTCCTCTCGACGGTGCTCACCTGGCACGCGACCTTCGCCATCAACAGCCTGACCCACATGTTCGGGCGCCGGCGCTACCGGACGAAGGACGACAGCCGGAACAGCTTCCTGCTGGCCCTGGTCTGCCTGGGCGAGGGGTGGCACAACAACCACCACTACTACAAGAGCTCGACGCGGCAGGGCTTCTACTGGTGGGAGATCGATCTCACGTACTACGCGCTGAAGGCGCTGGCGGCGGTGGGGATCGTCTGGGATCTGAAGGGCGTGCCGGAGCACGTGCGGGAGTCGAACCGGATCGACCGCCCGGGGGCGTCCGAGCAGGCCGCGCAGGCCGCCCGCCCGGCGGCGTAGCCGGCCCGGCGAGGACGGCCCGAACGGCCGGGAGCGGGTGCCCCCGGCCGCCGGCCCGTCCGTCCGGTGATCAGGCCCGTCGCGGCCTCAGCCCTGCTTGCGCCGGCCGGGCCCCGGCTCGTCGTCCACACCCCCCTGGCCCTCGTTGACGATGCGGGGGTCGCTCGAGTAGACCACCCCGTCCTTCTCGGCGTAGATGGTGTACTCGAACGTCTCCGCCTCCGGATTGCGGTCGAGCGCCACCCAGGGGACGCCCGGGTTGTTCGGGCGCTTCGGCATGGGGGTGTCGATCGCACGGTCGTCGCCGACCGGCTTGGCGAACCCGATGTAGCGGATCGTCAGACCGGTCGCCGGCTGCCAGACCAGCGGCGGCGCCAGGTTGAGCTTCGCCGTGGCGTCCTCCGGATCGGCCTTGATCTTGTTGGTCGCGGCGTCGAAGGTCACCTGGATGAGCACGTCGGATGCTTGTTCGGGCATCGTGTCTCCTTGTCTCGTCGGTGGAGCGATTCGAAAGGGTCGGATCGGGATCGGTCACGGTCCAGCAGGGGTCCAGCAGGCGGGTTCGGCGGCGGATCCCGCAGCGGGCCGGGCGCCGGAGTCGTCCGGGCACGGCACTCAGGGCGCCCCCCTGTCGAGGTCGAGGTCGAGGTCAAGGGCGAGGTCGAGGTCGAAGCCCTGCTCCTCGCAGAAGCGCAGGAAGTCGGGGTCACGATAGCCGATGGCGTCGAGGGTCTCGAACACCCGGCGCGCCTCGTCGTCCCGTCCCAGCCGGACGAGGGCGCG
>JASFUJ010000542.1:0-3570 GCA_050050355.1 Acidobacteriota bacterium | reverse complement strand
GGTCCATCGGCGTGGCCGAGGTGGCCGAGATCGACCGGCTGAACGTCTACCACGCGGCCCTCCTGGCCATGCGCCGGGCCGTGGAAGGGCTCTCCCCGCCGCCGGAGCACCTGCTCCTGGACGCCCGGGAGCTCGAGGGCCTGGACATCCCCCAGAACCGGTTCGACAAGGGCGACGGCATCGACTTCTCCATCGCCGCCGCCTCGATCCTCGCCAAGACCCACCGGGACCGGCTGATGATCGAGCTCGACCGCCGGCACCCGGAGTACGGCTTCGCCCGCCACAAGGGCTACGGCACCCCGGAGCACCAGGAGGCCATCCGCCGGCACGGACCGTGCGCGATCCACCGCCGGTCGTTCGCCGTCCTCGACGAGCTCCGCGGCGCGCTCTCGGAGCCGTTCTACGACCTGCGGGAGCGGCTGGACCGGGTCGGGACCGCGGCGGACCTCGCCGCCCTCGAGGACGAGGTCGAGGAGCGGCGCGAGAGCCTGAGCCCCGACGAGCACCGCAAGCTGCGGAGCCTGCTGCGGCGGCGCTGGAAGCGGGTGTAGAGCGGGCTGGCACCTTGCGGGGGTTGACGGCGCCGGTAGACTGGCGGCGGTCCGGCCGGATCCTGGCCGGACCCTGCGAACCCCCGAGCGTCTCCCCGTGAGCCCCACCGAGTCCACCCAGCTTCCGATCGACCCCCTGCGCGGCGAGCTCGTCCGGGCGCTGGAGGACGGTCCGGTGGTGGTCTCGGCACCGACCGGATCGGGCAAGTCGACCCGGGTCCCCACCTGGTGCCCGGAGCCCGTCCTGGTGGTCGAGCCCCGGCGGGTCGCCTGCCGCAGCCTCGCCCAGCGCGTCGCGGAGCTCGAAGGCGCCTTCCTCGGCCGCGCGGTCGGGTACCACGTCCGCAACGAGCGGCGGGCCCGGGACGACACCCGCATCCTCTTCGCCACCCCGGGCATCGTGCTCCGCACCTTCGACCAGCTCCCCCGCTGGCGCACCGTCATCCTGGACGAGCTGCACGAGCGGGGCCTGGAGACCGACCTCCTGCTGGCGCTCCTGACCGCCCGCCGGAACCGGTCACCCGACCGGGTGGATCCGGCCGCGGCGCCCCACCTGGTGGCCATGTCCGCCACGCTGGCGGGCGACCGGGTCGCCGGGCACCTGGGGGGCCGCCACCTGCGGGGTGAAGGGCGCACCTTCCCGGTGGAGGTCCGCCACCTGGCCCCGGACGACACGATGCTGCCGGACCTGCGGGGGCTGGAGTCCCGCGTGACCCGGGCCGTGAGCACCGCCCTGTCCGCCGACGCCGGCCTCCCGGGGAACGTCCTGGTCTTCCTCCCCGGCAAGGGCGAGATCGCCTCGTGCGCCGCCGCCCTGCGCGGCCATCCGGCCCTCCGGGGCCACGAGGTCCTGGAGCTCCACGGCGGCCTGAGCCTCCGGGAGCAGTCCCGGGCGTTCGCCCCCGAAGGCTCCGGCGGGCGGCGCAGGGTGATCCTCGCCACCAACGTGGCCGAGACCTCGGTCACCCTGCCCGGCATCGGCGTCGTGGTCGACTCCGGCCTGGTGCGCCAGACCCGCTGGTACCGGGACCGGGGCTTCCTGACCCTGACGCCCGTCGCCGCCGACAGCGCCGAGCAGCGCGCCGGCCGGGCCGGGCGGACGGCTCCCGGCACCTGCTTCCGGCTCTGGGGACGGGCGGCGCAGCTCGCCCCGCGGACGCCGCCCGAGGTGCACCGGGAGTCGCTGACCCCGCTGGTGCTGGCCGCCGCCGCCGTGGGCGAGCGGGTGGAGGAGCTCCCGTTCCTCGATCCGCCCAAGGAGGACGCCCTGACCGCCGCCCGGGACGAGCTCACCGCCCTCGGCGCCCTCCGGAGGCCGGAACGCGGCGGCGCCGGCGGCCTGCTCACGCCCCGCGGCCGCGAGCTCTTCGGCCTGCCCCTGGACCCGGCCCTCGGGCGCCTGCTGATCGAGGCCGTGGACGCCGATCCGGAGCGCGCCGCCACCGTGGTCGAAGACGTGGTCGACCTGGTTTCCGCCCTGTCGGTCGACCGGCCGCTGCCGCCGGCTCCCCGGGAGATCCTCGATCTCCACGCCAATCCCCGCGCGGCCGACCCGGCCGAGGACCCGGGCCACTGCGACGCGGTGGCCACCCTGGCGGCCCTGCGCGCGGCGGCGCGGGGTCGCTCCGGCTCCGGTCGTTCCTCGGGCGAGGGCGAGGCGCTGGCCACCGCGCTGCGGCTGCGGGCCGCCTTCGGCCTGCCGGCGCGGGCGGCGGACCTCCCCGCGCCCGAGCGGCCGGTGGATCGCCGGGCCCTGGCCTCGGTGGTCCTGGCCGCCGACCCCCGCACCGTGCACGTGGCCCGGCGCCGCAAGCGCCACACCGCCTGGGCGGCGGGTGGCCCGGAGCTCACCCTCGCCCGGGAGAGCGCCGCCCGGCCCGCGGAGGAGGCGGGCGGCCTCGAGGCGCTGGCGGTCCTCGGCACCCACGCGGTGGGCGCCGGCTTCCGGAAGATGCGGCTGCTGGCCACCTGCGTCATGCCGCTGCCGCTCTCCTGGCTGGTGGCGGAAGGGATCGGCGAAGAGCGGCTGGGCGCGCCGCGGGTCGAGGGGGACCGGATCGTGGCGCGGGTGGAGCGGGTCTGGGCCGGCCGCGTGCTCGACACCCGGGACGAGGTCCCCCGGGGCGCGATCGCCCGGGAGGCCCTGGCCGGCCTCTTCCTCGCCGGCCGGGTGTTTCCCGGGGCCCGGGAGCGCGCCGCCGAGCGCCTGGAGGCGGCCCGGCTGGCGCGGGCCCTCGCCCACCTGGTCCAGGCCCGGGGCGCCGACCCCAAGCTCGAGGCGCGGACCGACGGGTGGCACGGGATGATCGAGGACCTGTTCGGCGACCCGTCCGAGGACGGCCCGGCCGTCCCGGACCTGGAGACCTGGACCCGGCGGCGGATCGCGGAGCTGGGGGTCGAGCACGGCGCCGACCTGGCCCTCCTCTCCCCGGAGGACCTCCTCCCGCCGGAGCTGCCCCACGCCGTGCGCCAGGTGCTGGACCGGGACTACCCGCGCCGGCTCGAGCTGCCGGACGCCACCTACGCGATGGAGTACGAGCCGGAGCGCCGGACGGTCACCCTGGTCAAGACCTCCGGCGGCCGGAAGGAGCCCCCGCCGCTCGCCTTCCTCCCCCGCTTCGGCGGCTTCCGGGTCCGGGTGCGCCACGGCCAGATGCTCCGGACGATCAGGGATCGGCGGTAGGGGAGACTGCGACCCGTTCGAGGCGACCGCGGAGACCCGGGGTGACGTGGAGCGCGCCCCGGTCGTCCACCAGCGCCGCCTCCACCCCGTCCATCCCCGCCACCAGTCCCAGGCTCTTCTCGACGCCCAGCACCATCAGCGCGGTCGACAGGGCGTCCGCGAGGACCGGGTCGGCGCAGACCACGGTGGCGCTCCGCACCCCCCGCGCCGGCCGGCCGGTCCGGGGGTCCAGCACGTGGTGGTAGCGCACGCCGTCGAGCACGAAGTAGCGCTCGTAGTCCCCGCTGGTGGACAGCGACCCGTCCCGGAGCGCCAGCACGGCGAGCAGGTCGTCCG
>JASFUJ010000541.1:0-3572 GCA_050050355.1 Acidobacteriota bacterium | reverse complement strand
CCAGATCCTCCAGCGCCTCCGGCTCCGCCGCGGACAGGGTCAGGAGCGGCGTCCGTGCGGCGTCGACCCGGTCGGGGTCGGCCTCCGCACCTCCGGACGCGGGGCGCTCGGGGGGAGGCGCCTCCTGGAGCACCACGTGGGCGTTGGCGCCGCCGAAGCCGAACCCGCTCACCCCGGCGATGCGCTCCTGCTCCCCGTCCTCGGGTCCGGAGGGCTCGGCGGGCCACTCCCGGCCCCGGTCCGGGATCACCAGCGGGAACCGGGCCGTCGGCAGGGCCGGGTTGAGCTCCTCCAGGTGGAGGTTGGGAGGGATGAAACCGTGGCTCAGGGCGAGGGCGGTCTTGATCACCCCCGCCACCCCGGCCGCCGCCTCCGTGTGCCCCAGGTTGGTCTTGACCGAACCCAGGACCAGGGGGAGGTCGTCGCTCCGCCCCTCGGAGAGGACCTCGAGGAGCGCCTGGACCTCGATCGGATCCCCGGCCCTGGTGCCGGTGCCGTGAGCCTCCACGTACTGCACCCGGCCCGGGGAGACGCCGGCCTGGCGGTACGCCTCGGCGAGCACCGCGGCCTGGGCCCTGCGGTCCGGCGCCATGATGCCGGCGCTCCGGCCGGTGTGGTTGACCGCGCTGCCGCGGATCACCGCGTGGACCCGGTCGCCGTCGGCCAGGGCCCGGGAGAGGAGCTTCAGCACCACGAGCCCGGCGCCCTCGCTGCGCACGATCCCGTTGGCCTTCCGGTCGAAGGTCTGGCACCGACCGTCGGGCGAGAGCGTGCCGGCGCGGGAGAACAGGATGTCGCCGTTGGGCAGCAGGTTGACCGACACGCCGCCGGCCAGGGCCAGGGACGCCTCCCGGGTGCGCAGGCTCTGGCACGCCAGGTGGATCGCCTGGAGCGACCCGGAGCAGGCGGTATCCAGGGCCACGCTCGGCCCCTGGAGGTCGAAGGTGTAGGACAGGCGGTTGGCCACCACGCTGTTGGCCGTGCCGGTGCCGGAGTAGATCTCGAACCGCCCCGGATCCCGCGCCAGGATCTGGTCGTAGTCGTTGGTCAGGGTGGCCACGTAGACCGCGGTCCGGGTGCCCGCCAGCGAGTCGGCCGGGACCCCCGCGTCCTCGAGGGCCTCCCAGGCCACCTCGAGGAGCAGGCGCTGGCGGGGATCGACGTGGGGCGCCTCCCGGGGGGAGATGCCGAAGAACTCGGGATCGAAGCGGTCGAGATCGTCCAGGAACCCGCCGTGCCGGCTGACGCTCTTGCCCCGGACCGAGGGGTCCGGGTCGTAGAGGAGGTGGGTGTCCCAGCGCTCGGCCGGCACCTCGCTGACGGCGTCCTCGCCGCCGGCCAGGAGCCGCCAGTAGGCCCGGAGCCCGGCCGCCTTGGGGAACCGGCACCCCATGCCGACGATGGCCACCGGCTCGGCGACGCCCCGCTCCACCGCGTCGAGCCGGTCCCGCATGTCCCGGAGCGCCCGGAGGGCTCGCTTGGTCGGGGACAGGCCCCCGGTCCCGCTCCGCTGTCGATCTGACATTCCTACCTCCGAAAAAAGTCGCATCACAGGTCCAGGCGATCCAGCTCCTCGAGGAGCCGGGCCTCGGCCTCGGTCTCGGGAAGGCTTTCGATCTCGGCGCCGTCGGGCTCGCCCACGGCGGGCGCCCTCCGCTCGCCCGTCTCCCAGCCGGCCACCAGCCGACCGCAGAGCTCGTCGACCGAGCGCTGCTCGGCCGCCAGGACCAGGCCGGGCGAGAATCCGAGGTCCTCCTCCAGACGGGCTTCCAGGTCGACGCCCATCATCGAGTCGAAGCCCAGGTCGAGGAGGTCCGCATCCACCGGCACCTCCGCGCCGGAGCCGAGGCCGAGGAGCTCGGCGACCACCGAGCGCACGTGGCGCGTGAGCCGCCGGCGCCGCTCCGCCGCCGGGAGGGCGTCGAGGGCGCCGCGCAGGGCGGGCCGCCGGGGACCGGCGGTCCCGGCGGGAAAGGTCGGCTCCGGCCGACCCTGATCCGGCCGATCCGGCTCCGGCCGACCCTGCTCCGGCCGATCCCGCTCCGGCCTCCCCAGCTCCAGCCCGTCGATGGCGAGCCGGACCTCGCCGGCCCCGTCGACCACGTGCAGAGCCCCTCCTTCGGAGCCCCCGGAGCCCTCATCCGGCGGCCGGACGGCATGGCACCACAGCTCCCCGCCCGCCGCCTCTCCGGCCCGGGGGAAGACCCGGATCCGACCGATCCGAGTCGGGATCCGGCCCGGCGACCCGTCCGGCGCGGCGAGCCCCACGAGGCGCAGGCAGGCGTCGAGGAGGCCCGGGTCGAGCTCCGGGTTCTCCGGTCGCTCGCCGGACCGGTCGCCCGGCGTCACCCGGCCGAGAGCCGCCCCCTCCCCGACGCGGATCCGGTCGATGCGGTCGAAGACCGGTCCCAGCTCCAGGCTCGCTTCGACGGAACGGAGACGCCCGGCCGGCATCGGCTCGGGACAGTCGCGGCGCAGGGCGTCGAGGGCGACCGGGGCCGGGTGCTCCACCTCCTCGCCGGCGGGGAACGTGGCCACCCGGGCCCGGACGTGCCGGCTCCACCGCCCCGCGCCGCCGTCACCGGAGGGCGCCCGGGGCTGGTCCAGCTCCCGGGCGAGAACCTGGACGGGTCTCCCGCCGGCCCCGTCCTCGCCGATGGCCTCGCCGGCGGCCCCGCCGATGACCTCGCCGCCGAGGACGATCTGCAGCCGGCGCACCGTGCCTCCGGGGAGCACCAGGGGCCGGTCGAAGACCACGTCGCGCAGCTCGATCGGAGCGCTCGCGGTCCCCCGGGCGTCCCCCGACGCCCGCACCGCCGCCGCCACCAGGGCGATCCAGAGGGCCGCCGGCACCACCGGTTCCCCCCGGAGCCTGTGCTGCGCCACCCAGGGCAGGTCGCCGGACAGCTCGGCCTCGAACAGGACTCCGTCGAAGAGGGGAGAGCGGATGCCGGGCCCGAGCAGACCGGCGACGTCCGGGGTGCGCACGGAGACGGGGGGACCGCCCGCGGCCGGAGCCCCGTCCAGCCAGAGCCGCTCGCCCTCGAACGGGTAGGTGGGCAGCACGATGCGGCGCCCGGCGAGCTCCGGGGGCTCGCCGCCCCCGACGAACCTCCGCGCCGACGCCTCCGGGCCGCTCCCGGCCCCCGGGTCCGGGCGCGGATGAGCGCCTTTCCGGTCGCCCGGATCGCCGGCGCGGCCGGAGAAGATCCCGTCGGCCGTCCCGCCGTCGGCGAAGGCGCCGAGCTTTGCAGCCAGCTCCTCCGTCGAGGAGGCCACCACGGCCAGGCGACGGGCGAACCGGGCCCGGCCGGTCGCCGCGGTGAAGGCCACGTCCTCGAGCCGGGTGTCCGGCGCCGCGATCAGCGCATCGCGGTAGCGCCCGGCGAGCGCGCGCAGGGCGGAGCCGCTCCGGGCCGAGAGCGCCACGACCCGGTGCGCCGCCGGGTCGGCCGCCCCCGCGTCCGGCGCCGACTCCGGCGCCGACTCCGGTTCCGACTCCGGTTCCGACTCCGAAAGGGGGGGCGCCTCGAGGACGACGTGGGCGTTGGTGCCGCTCATGCCGAAGGAGC
>JASFUJ010000540.1:0-3572 GCA_050050355.1 Acidobacteriota bacterium | reverse complement strand
CCCGCTGCCGATCCCGGTTCGGCACCGGAGGCAGGAGCACCCGTTCGGCCACCTCTCCGCAGACGCGGTCCAGCTCGTCCAGCGCATCCGGGGCTCCGGATTCGAGCGCCGCCCGGAGCCTCTTCGCAGGGCCCGGGTCGGAGAGGACACCCGCCACGGGCCGGCGAAACATGCATCGGGTGGCGCACACCCGGTCGCAGCCGAAGAACGGCCCCGGAGCCGTGGCCGTATCCCGGTAGGACCGGCAGACGTCCGCCAGGGTGCGGACCGCGGTGGCGTCGAGCTCCCGCCCCGACGCCAGGGGCGCCACGGCCGACAGCAACCGGGCCGTCGCCTCCGCGGTGTCCTGGAAGCTCCAGCCCCGGTCCCTGCCGATTCGTTCCAGGGCCCGGTGCATCCCGTGGCTGAGGACACAGAGGAGCCGGGAGGTGCGGTCGTCCGGATGCAGGTGCGGCCGGATCGTGGACGCCACCGCGCGGAAGCAGGCCGGCGCCGTCCCGGCCAGCTCGTCCGGTGGCGTCACCGCCAGCGAGAGGACGAACGCGTCCAGGGCCTCGTGGACCTCGCGCCGCTCCGCCAGGTGGCGATCGGCCGAGCAGTGGGGATTGCGGTGACCGTTGCCCCGTCCGCAGACGGCTGCACAGGTCGGATGGGTCTCGTAGGCGTCCGCCAGGCCGTGTCGGGTCACCACCTCTTCCCACCGGGCGCGGATCTCCTGCTCGCCGGGCACCTCGTCCGGCTTGGCCTTCGGGACGTGAACCAGGAGAGGGGCGTCGTCGTTCTCCGCGAAGACGATCACGTCCCCCCTGCCCAGGGTGGCCAGGGACCACGCCTGGGCCTCGTTCATCACCATCGCCCCGGCGAGGGTCTCGCGGTCGTCGCGGGCCACGACCCGATGGGCGATCTTCAGGTTGGTGTTCTTGATGA
Source organism: Acidobacteriota bacterium (assembly GCA_050050355.1). GTDB lineage: Bacteria > Acidobacteriota > Thermoanaerobaculia > Multivoradales > DATKCC01 > JASFUJ01. Next base: position 2,645 of record JASFUJ010000540.1, on the reverse strand, counting down.
CGTCGGGCGCGAGCTTCACCGGCACCTGGTCGGCCACGACGACCCCCTGGCCGTAGGCGCGGATCTCCGACAGCAGGTTGGAGAAGGTCTCGACCGCCTTCGCCCGCGGGCTCGCCTCCTCCTCGCGCCCGCCGGCGGCCACGTTGGTCAGGAGGCGGTGCGCCTCCTCGATGACCAGGAGGTGCCGGAGCCCGGGCGCTTCGGGCGTGCAGCGCAGGTGCTCGACCAGGCGGATCAGCAGCAGGCCGATGAGGAAGGCCTTGTCGTCGTCGTCTCCCATCCCCTCGAGCTCGAGCACGCTCGGGCCTTCGAGGAGCGTCGGGAACGGCACCGAGCGCCGGGTGTCGAGCATCCTCCCCTTGCCTCCGGTCCGGAGGCTGTTGATCCTCGTGTGGAGGGCCGCCTTGGCGTTGGCCGTGAACTCCCCTTCGTATCCCAGCCGGGCCGTGACCTCGTCCACCGTGTGGACGAGGTCGGTCAGCGTCGGCCAGGCCAGCTCGGAACGCCCGCCACCCCCCAGCCGCTCGTTGGTGTTCGTGGCGATCTCCCATCCCCGGTCGGCGTAGAGCCGGTGCAGGGAGCGCTCCAGGATCTGGGGCAGAGGCGTCCACATTCCGAAGCTCGCCGTGAACAGCGAGCGGAGCAGGTCGATGTGGACGCCGACGGACGTCCTGCCCAGGGGCTCGAAGGGGTTCATCCGGAGCGGAGCGGTCAGCTCGTTGCCGGGCGTGAACACGCGCAGGTCGTCGCGCAGATCCTCGGTCCGCAGCAGCTCCCGGTACTCGGTCTTGGCCGGCTCGATCACCAGGAAGCCGACTCCCTCGCGGTGGGCCTGGAGCAGGAGGTGGAAGATGGTGTTCGTCTTGCCCGCGCCGGTGACGCCGGCGACGAAGGTGTGCCGGGTCAGGCTCTTCGTCCCGACGACATAGGGCGTTCCGGTCGCCCGTCCCTGCTGCAGCACCTCGCCAATGCGGATCCGGGCTGTCCCCCGCGGGACCGCCGGTACGACGTCGAAGTCGGGCAGCTCGCCGACGGCGAACCCGGCCGTCTCGTCGCGGGGCAGGTGGACGTAGGTCGCGAGCTGGGACGAGCTCAGGAACGTCTGGTACTCGAAGGGATGGGTGAAGTGGCCGGGACCGGGGGCGCCGGGGACCTCGGGCAGCGCCCAGTCCCGCGCCAGCTCGGTCACGCCGGGGAAGCTCCAGGCGTGCAGGGGCTCCGGCGTCGAGTGTCTCCCCAGGAAGAGGCCGTGCCAGATGCTCAGCAGGCGATGGAACCCGGCCTGGTCACCGAGCAGGTAGACGCCCGTGCGCCAGGCACCCTCGGAGAGCGCCTGGCCGTGGAGGACGAGCGAGCGCTGCAGCAGGCCCAGGTAGTGCTCGACCAGCGGCTCGGGGGCGCGCATGGCCAGGGCGGCCGCCTTCACCTCGCGCGCCTCCCGCAACAGCGCGTCGCGCAGCTCCGTCGTGGTCTCTTCGTCCACCGGATCCGCCAGCACCAGGAACGCCCAGCGGGCCCCCGCCATCCCGCGGATCAGCCGATCCATCGGGAGGCCGTCCTCGGCGGAGATCCCCGGCTTGAAGCTCGGGATGCCCCGGCCCACGGCGCACCGGGGATGGGGCGGCATCGCGCCGGGGACCGGCTCGAGCTCGATGGCGGGAAAGCACGTTTCGAGGCAGGTGGCCAGGATGCCGGCGCGGACCTCCATGGTCTCGGCGTCGAGGGACTCGCGCTCGGCGGGTGACCAGGTGCCGATCTGGAGCGACACGCCCCGCCCGTCGTCCGTCACCAGGAAAGACAGCGGGATCTTCAGCCCGTAGAGCCCGATCAGGACGTCCTTGGTGAGCAACTGGTTCGGAGTGGCGCCGCGGCCGGTCGTCCGGTGCGCCCTCTTCTGCGTCCTCTTGATGCCGAGGACGCGAAGCTGCCGCCGCATCGCCACCGTCGAGGACGTGACGCCGGCGGCCGGCGGAGGAGCCCCCGGCAACGGCCCGGCGCGCTCCAGGTAGCTCACGTGCGCGGAGGAGAAGCTGTACGGTGCCATCGGAAGGCTCCGGAGCCCTCACATCGGGCCGGGACAGCGCGAGGCGACGAAGAGGATCCCACCGACGAAGGCGAGGGTGAAGAGCAGCATCACCACCTGCAGGATCTTGGCGCCGAGGTCGGAGCCCTTCGCCCGGAACGGACCGCCGGTGGTCAGGTTCTCGATCGTCTTCACCTCGAGCGGCCGGTCCGTCCGCGGCCGGCCCCGGACCCGGACCAGGTCCCCCTCGTTGAGCGACCCGATCAGTCGCCGTCCCCGCATCTGGACGACGGTCGCCCGGCGGTCGCCCGCGCGGTCCCGCGAATCCACCCAGAAGGAGAGGACCTGGAGAGGCATCTTGGCCGAATCCTGGTCCTGTCTCTGCTGGAGACCGCGGACGTACCCTTCGATGACCTTTCCCCGCGCCGCGGCCTTGGATCTTCGGGCGCGCCGGCGGACGAGCCACACGACGAACAGCACCGCGGCTCCGGCCAGCACGAGGATCCAGACCCCCGGGTCCCCGGACTCCGCGAGCACGTTGAGGATCACCAGGAGGACGACGGCCGCCACGAAGGCCTTCACCAGGAACCAGGCGGCGCGCAGGACGGGGTGTTTCGATCGT
>JASFUJ010000539.1:0-3581 GCA_050050355.1 Acidobacteriota bacterium | reverse complement strand
CCTCGGCGGTCAGGCCGGCCGGGGCGTCCGGGTCGGCGGGTGGATCGGAAGGATCAGAAGGAGGATCGGAAGGGGGATCGGAGGGAGGATCCGCGGGCGGATCAGAAGGATCGGAAGGGGGATCGGACGGTACGTCAGCAGCGGTCCGCGCGCTCGCCGGTCCCGCGGCGGCGGAGTCGCCGTCGCAGCCGGTGGCGCGAACCTGGTAGGTGTAGCGGGTGTCGGCCGCGAGGCCGGTGTCGTTGAAGGAAACGCTCCCGGCGGGGAGCGTGGCGATCCGGTCGAAGGCGGAGGCGCCGGCGAGCTGGCGCTCGACGGCGAAGCCGGTCTCGTCGGTCGAGCGGTCGGCCCACGCGAGAGCGATCCGGGAGCTCGAGACGGTGGTGGCGGTGAGGTCGCTCGGCGCCGTGGGCACGGTGCACGGCGCGGCGCCGTCCCCGTAGAGCGCGGCCAGGGCGGCCCGGTCGTCCGCGCCCAGCCGGGCGCCCCGCCCGTCGTTGTGGGCGAAGGCGCGCATCAGGGCGTCGTTGAGGACGGGGTCGGCGCACGACGGCGTGCCGCTGTCGCCGCAGGAGTGGCCGAAGCCGAGGGCGTGGCCGATCTCGTGGGCGAACACCAGCTCGCCGTTCTTGCCGCCGTTGCCGGCGAAGTAGCACCCGGCGCCGTCCTGGGTCACCACCTCGCCCTCGACGATCCGCCAGTACTCGGCGCCGGCGAAGGTCCCGGTGCCGGAGACCGAGCTGAAGCCGCCGATGGCCAGGACGCCGCCGCTGCTGCAGTCGAAGGAGCCGGAGATCTCGCCGTTCGGGTCGTCGAACAGGACCACGTTGGTGCCGTCGTTGCCGGAGAACCCGCCGCTCCGCGAGGTGGTGCCGCCGTAGCTCAGGCCGAGGTCGGAGCCCGGGTCGGCGGTCCAGGCGGCCACCGCCCGCTGCACCTCGGCGAACCCGCCGCCGCTCATCTCCGGCACCCCCGCCTCGTAGGCGTACCAGGTGCCGCCACCGTTGAACCAGCGGAAGCTCTTGCCGCCGCCCTCGAGCAGGGTGTAGCGCGTGGAGAGCCGGGGCGGGGGCTGGACCGGGTCGACGAAGTAGCCGCCGGCCGCCTCGGCGCCCGCGGGCCGTGGTTCGGCTCGGGTGGGGGCCCGGGCGGCGATCCAGTCGCCGAAGGCGCGGAAGTCCCGGACTCCGGTTCCGGAGCCGCCGGCCTCCGTTCCATCCGGATGGGCCGGATGCGGGAGCGCGATCGCCTCGGACAGGTCCCGCACCGCCAGGGACCGGCCGCCGCCCTCCACCGCCACGAACGCCCCGAGCAGGAGCTGGTGGATCCCGAACGTGCCGTCGGCACGGGGCGCCAGGAACAGGAGGACCCGGTCCTCCGGCAGGAGGCGCGGGGCGCCCCAGACCCGGTAGACCGCACCCTCCGGAGAGACTCCCCCGGGCACCCGCACGGTGAGAGGGTTGGAGGGCGGGGCCCCCTTGAGGACCCGGCGCACCTCGAGGGTGTAGTCGGTGGCGGGCCGGCCGCCGACCGGCGCGGCGTCCGCGGCGACGATCCGTCCCTCCACGACGAGCGGCGCCTGGTCCACCAGGTCCGCGTCGGTCATGGGCACGTAGGTGGTCGCCGCCGCGGGGGTGGCGACGACGAGGGCCAGGGCCGCGAGGCCGCTGAAGGCGAGGTGGCTGAAGAGGCTGAGGAGGCTGGAGGTTCGAGCGCAGTCGGTACCGATCATCGCGGGCTCCCAAATCGATGGAGTCCTGAGGTGCTTCGCCTGTGCTCGGATCGGGAACAGCAAGAAAGAGAGACGGAAGCGGTCAGTTTCCTGACGTTTTCCTGACGGCGCATAGAACAGCAAGCGCCGTGCCGAATTCCTGACGCTCTCCTGACGGATGCTCCAAGTTTGCTGGTTTCAAGGGGTTCCGAGATGATCTCCGGCGCCCGGCGGCGCCGGGAGGACCGGTCCGGACCCCGGAGGTGCCAAAAAACGGCAGCCGGAGGGGGAAATCCCGTCAGCCGTCGGCACCGCGTCCGCCGGGGCCGGACCCGGATCGGACCGAGGCCCGGGGCCGGGGTCGGGGCCCGACCGCCGGGGACGACCTCCCCGCGCGACCGATCAGGATTTCCCGCGAGTCCCGCGCGAGTCCGGAACGGGCGGTTTCCGTCCTCCAGGGTGATGCTGGCAAGAACGACTGCAGCCACCCCCTGGGGGATCGACGCCCGCCCGGTCCAGATCGAGGTCGACGTGCACTACGGCGAGCTCCCCTCGCTCCGCCTCGTCGGGCTGCCCGACGCGGCGGTGCGGGAGAGTCGCGAGCGGGTGCGCCGCGCCATCCGCAACTGCGGCTTCCGGCTCGGGCCGCGGGTGGTCGTGGTGAACCTGGCCCCGGCCGACCTGCGCAAGGAGGGCAACCACCTGGACCTGGCCATCGCCCTGGGGCTCCTGGCGGCCCACGGGGAGATCCCGCAGGAGGCCCTGGCCGGACGCCTGATCTGCGGCGAGCTGGGGCTGGACGGCGCCGTGCGCCCGGTGCGCGGCGGCCTGGCCATCGCCGAGCTGGCCCGGGAGCTGGGGTGCCGGGAGGTGCTCCTGCCGGAGGCGACCGCGGCAGAGGCGGCGGCGCTCGGGGGCGTCGCGGCGATTCCGGTCGCGGGCCTGGACGACGCGATCCAGCACCTGCTCGGGATCGAGACCCGGGCGCCGGCCCGGGCGCCGGACTTCGGCCCGGCCGGCCCGGAGCGCGAGCCGGTGTCCGGAGGGCTCCCGGACCTGGCGGAGGTCCGCGGCCAGGAGGCCGCCAGGCGGGCCCTGGAGATCTCCGCCGCCGGCGGCCACAACCTCCTGCTCCTGGGGCCTCCCGGCTCCGGCAAGACCATGCTCGCCCGGCGCCTGCCGGGGCTGCTCCCACCCCTCACCCGCTCCGAGGCGATCGCGGTCACCAAGGTCCACTCCCAGGTGGCCGAGGAGCCGCCGTCCGGCCTGGTCAGGACCCGGCCCTTCCGCAGCCCCCACGCCGGCGCCAGCTCCGCGGCGCTGCTGGGCGGCGGCTCGGTCCCGCGGCCCGGCGAGGTGAGCCTGGCCCACTGCGGCGTGCTCTTCCTGGACGAGCTGCCCGAGTTCCGGCGCGACGCCCTGGAGGCCCTGCGCCAGCCCCTGGAAGAGGGCCGGGTGACCGTCTCCCGGGCCCGGGCGCGCCACACCTTCCCGGCCCGGTTCAGCCTGGTGGCGGCCATGAACCCCTGCCCGTGCGGCCACCTGGGCGACCCGCGCCACGACTGCCGGTGCACTCCCCCGCTGGTGGACCGCTACCGGGGGCGGGTGTCGGGGCCGCTCCTGGACCGGATCGACCTGCACGTGGAGGTGCCGGCGGTGGGCCTGGCGGACCTGCGGACCGGGCCGGGCGAGGACACCGCCACCGTGGCGGAGCGGGTGGCGGCGGCCCGGGAGGTCCAGGGCGCCCGGTTCGAGCGGTCCCTGCCGGTCAACTCCGCCATGGGGCCGGCGGACCTGGGCCGCTGGGCCGAGCCGGACCGGGCGGGGCGGGAGCTCCTGGACACCGCCTTCGAGCGGCTCGGCCTGTCGG
>JASFUJ010000538.1:0-3583 GCA_050050355.1 Acidobacteriota bacterium | reverse complement strand
ACCCGGATCGTCACCGCCCCGGGGGCCCAGGAGTCCCCGTCCAGGTCGATCCGCGGGAACCCCTCCGCGGGTTCGATCCGTACCGTCTTCGCCCGGCGGTACTCCACGTACCGGCTGGACAGGTGCCTGCCCAGGTAGAGGCGGGGCAGGAGGATCGGGATCTGCCAGCCGGGAACGCGGGGCGCCAGGACCAGGTCGGCCAGGCCGTCGTCCACTGCGGCCCGGGGGGCGATGCGCATGCCGCCGCCGAAGCTGGTGCCGTTGGCGACGGCCACGAGCAGCAGCGGGCCCTCGTGCCAGGGCTCGCCGTCGGCATCGATGCGACAGGACACCGGCGTGTAGGCCAGCAGCGCCTTGACGGCCTCGGTCAGGTAGGCGGCCTTGCCCCGGCTCCCCAGCGCGTTGATCCGCTCGACCACGCCGCTGGACACCCCCGCGGAGACGACGTTGACCGCGAACCGGCGCCGGCCGTCGTCGAAGGCGAGCTCCAGGGCGTCGATCGGCCGGGGATCTCCGTCCAGGGCGCGGCGAACGCCCTCGAAGGGGTCGCGCGGCAGGCCGAGGGACCGGGCCAGGTCGGAGCCGGTGCCGGCGGGGATCAGCCCCAGGGGCACCCGGGAGCCGGCGCCGGCCAGGGCCACCACGTCCGCCGCCAGGCTGAAGGTGCCGTCCCCGCCGATCACCAGCAGGCGCTCGACGCCGGCCTCGAGGGCTTTCACGAGGGCCTCCTCGGCGGCCTCGGGCGTCGGCTCCAGGATCACGCCTCCCGGTTCGTTCGAGCCGGTCCGGCGAACCTGTCGCAGCCCGGCCAGCCGTGGCACCTCCCTGCGCAGCCGCTCCCAGATCTCCCGGGCCCGCCCGCCGCCCGCCCGCGGGTTGATCAGCACGGCGATCCGTCGCGATCCGCCTCCCGGCCGCGCGCTCACGCCGTCACCCCCTCGGGGGACCAGCCCACCAGCGCCCGCTCGAAGCCCTCCAGCTCGCGCTCGAATCGGCGCCGGCTCCAGCCCAGCTCCTGGCGGAACAGGGGCCGGAGGAGCGGCGCGATCTCGCGCGCCCGGTCCGGCCGCCAGAGGCCGACCCGGGCACGGCGCAGCAGCAGGTCCTCCAGGTGGACGACCGCGCCGAAGCGCAGGTGCACCCGCACCTCGGCCGCCGTCAGGTCGGTGCCTTCCGCCATCGGCCGGAGCTCCCGGCCCCGCCGGGCGAGCTCCGGCGCCCACCAGGCGGCGGAGCGCAGGCGCCGGGCCATGCCGGAGGCCACCACCGGGTCGACGCGGTGGGCGCGCGTCAGCCGCTCCGCCAGGTCGAGCGGCGCCAGCCCGACGAGCGGCGTGCCCCGGGTGTGGCACGGGGCGAGGTGCGCGGTGCGCGACTCCGGCAGGTGCTCGAGCGCCTCGTCCACCGCCTCCTCCGCCATCTGGCGCCAGGTGGTGAGCTTGCCGCCGGCGACGGTGAGCAGGCCCCGCTCCTCCCAGATCGCCTCCTCTCGGCTCGCCTCCGAGGGGTCCTCGACGTCGCTGGAGAGGATCGGGCGCAGCCCCGCGAACGCACCCACCACGTCGGCGCCCGTGATGCCGCGGCCCGGGAAGTGGAACGCGGTCGCCCGGAGCAGGTAGTCGAGCTCCGCGCGGCTCGGCCGGGGGTCGTCCAGGTCCCCGTCGGCGTCCTCGTGGAAGACGTCGGTCGTCCCCACCAGGACCCCTTCGGGGTGGGGGATGAGGAAGATCGGCCGGCCGTCGTCCGGCGAGGGCGCGGTGACCGCCACGTCGAGCGGCAGCCGGTCGGCGGGGAGGATCAGGTGCGAGCCACGCGACGGGCGCAGCCGGCCCCTCTTGGAGCCCCCTTCGGGGCCCCTTCCCGGGCCGAGCGCCGTCCGCACCCGGTCCACCCAGACGCCGGCCGCGTTCACCACCAGTCGGGCCTCCACCCGGTGCACCGTCCCGGTCACCAGGTCCCGCAGCTCGAGGCCGGCGAGCCGGCCGTCCGATCCCTCGATGCCGCCGACCGCCTCGGCGCGGGTCAGGATCAACCCCCCGTAGCCGAAGCCGGTGGCCGCCACCGCCAGGGTGAGGGCGGCGTCGTCCGCGAACGCGTCCTCGTAGGAGAGGGCGCGCTCCAGGTGCTCCACGTCGAGCCCGGGAGCGAGCCGCCGGACCCCGTCGGCGTCCAGGCGCCTGCGGGTCGAGGGGCCGGCGGTGAGCTTGTCGTACATCCACAGCCCCAGGTCCACCTGCCAGCCGGGGGTCGCGGCCCCCTCGTACGCCGGGTAGAGGAACCGGATCGGGTGCACCAGGTCCGGGTCGAGGGCGCGCATCCGGTCCCGTTCCCGGCAGGCCTGGCGGGTCACCCCGAACTGCATCTGCTTGAGGTAGCGCAGGCCGCCGTGGATCAGCTTCGAGGAGCGCGACGAGGTGCCGGAGGCGACGTCGCCCCGCTCCACCAGCAGCACCCGGAGCCCCCGTTGGGCCGCGTCCAGGAGCACACCGCAACCGGTGATGCCGCCCCCGACGATCACCAGGTCGAACGACTGATCGAGACCTGCCAGGGCCTGTTCGCGCCACGTCGGGTGAAACATCATCGGGGCCTCACACCTCCAGCCGGTCCGTGGGGTCGAGGAGGACGTGGCGGTTGAGCACCCCCTCCGGGTCGAAGGTCGAGGCGGCGGACGCGAGCAGCCGCAGGCCGTCATCCCCCACCTCGCGGCCGAGCCACGGGGCGTGGACCGATCCGACGCCGTGGTGGTGCGAGACGGTGCCACCCGCGGCGACCAGGGCCGAGGTGGCGGCCCGCTTGAGGGCGGCCCAGCGCGCCACCGCCCGGTCCGGGTCCGCCGGGCAGCGGAAGAAGAAGGTGAAGTAGAGGGAGGAGCCGTCCCGGTACGGGTGGGAGACGTGGCAGAGGACGGCCACCGGCTCGTCCCCCCCTTCGAGGGCCCGGCGCACCGCGCGGGTCACCTCCGGCAGCCGCGACCACGGGGCGGCGGTCTCCAGGGTGTCGGTGGCGATGCCCCGGTCGAGGAGGGCGTCGCGCAGGTAGGGGTGGCGGAAGCGGTCGTGGATCCAGGACCGGCCCGGGCTCCCGCCCAGGGAGACGCCCCCGTGGCGGCGCAGCACCGCCGCCGCCCGGTCGAGGGCGTCCGCGACCCCGGCCTCGGTGCCGGCCGCCCCGAGGAGCATCAGGCAGCCCCATCGACCGTCGGTGCCGCCGGTGCCGCCGGCGCTCCCGCCGCGGATGCCCCGCAGCCGCAGGTAGCCCGTCAGCAGTGGCCGCAGCCAGGAGGCCCCGCCCAGGGCCGATCCGAGCCCGACCGCCAGCCCCACCTCGGTCTCCGGTCCGTCCGAGAGCCGGAGCAGGTGGAGCGGCACGCCCTCCTGCACCAGCTCCCGGGACGCGTCCAGCCCGGCCTGCCAGGAGGGGACCAGCGTGCCGACGGCCCGGAAGGTCTCGGGCCGGCGGCGGACGCGGACGGTGGCCCGCGGCACCACGCCGAGGCGCCCCTCGCTGCCCAGGACGAGCTGGCGCAGGTCGGGGCCGGCGGCGGAGGCGGGCATCGCCGGCAGCTCCAGGCGGCCGGCCGGCG
>JASFUJ010000537.1:0-3584 GCA_050050355.1 Acidobacteriota bacterium | reverse complement strand
CCGCGGCGAGACCGATCGACAGCTCCGGCCATCCGGGGACCGTGCCGGCAAGGATCGCGGGGATCGTCATCGATCCGGGAGGATACACCGCCGGCCGGAGGCCCTGAACCCCCGGCCGGCCGACGTATCAGTGAGCCAAGAGCCAGTCCAGGATCGGCTGCCACACCTCGGTCTCGGCATCGTCTGCCAGGAAGAGGTCGACGTGGCCGTAGTCCCGGAAGGGTTCGGCGTCGGAGAGGCGACGGATCACCTTCGACGAGACATCCGTGGATGCGAGCAGGGTCGTGTTGTAGAGCCCGGCCCCGCCGAAACCGCCCGCCGCACCGACGTAGAACACCGGCACGTCGATCTCCGCCAGGTAGTCGTCGAGGGGCGAGTCCACCTCCGGACAGGTCACCTCCTCGGCCTCGAGGGGCACGCGGACCGGCTCCCAGGGGGCGGCGCCCGTGTTATGGGCGAACCAGTGCTCCTGCTGCGTGAAGAGGAGGTCGGTGTCCAGGGTGGCGAAATCGATCACTCCGCCCACGCGGTGGAAGGTGGGCGAGAGCCGGGGATCGATGTCGGCGCCGATCAGGTTCAGGAGCTGCGCGTTGGAGAGAAAGGGTACGAGCGGCGACGGCTGGTCCGGCAGTGCGAGGGCGAGCTGTCCGAGCAAGGAGATGATCTGGTTCGACTGGGCCACGACGCCGGCGGCGAGCTGGGCCTGGGCGTCGGCGAGCCGGTCGCACGCCAGAGCCTGCGCCTGGGGATCGTCGGTCACCAGGAAGGTGTCCAGGGGGATGAAGCCGCGGACGTTCCTCAGGCCCGCCTGGAGCTGGGTCTCCAAGGCCAGGTAGGCGTAGCCCGTATGCCCTCCCCGGCTGAAGCCGGCGAGGTGGAGCCGGTCGTGACCGGTCCCGTGGTGGACCCCTTCGAGAGTCCGCACGCTCCGGGCCACGGCCAGGGCGATCCCCAGGTCGCGCATGTCGGTGGTCAGGCCCCAGTCGGCCATGAACGAGACATCCACCACGCCGGCCGGCACGCGGGTCCAGCGGAAGTCCACGCCCCAGACGTCGACGCCGCCCTGCGCCAGGAAGACCGCCATCGACCGATCGTCCTGAATCGTTCCGACCAGGGTGGACGAAAGGAACGTGGCCTCGAAAGGGAACGTATCCCCGTGGGCGAGCATCAGGGCTCGCTCCGAGGCGGCGACCTTACCCGGGGCGGCTTCGCGGACTACCCGGTGGAGGGCGATCTCGTCATAGGGACCGCCTCCCACGGCCAGCGCGATCTCGTAGTGGGCGACATCGGCCGCAACCGGTTCGCGCAGGACGCCGAGCACCTCGCACCGGTCCGGTGGGTCCGGAACCGAGGGGCTCATGGTGACGCAAGCCGCGGTGGCGGCGGCCTGGAGCCGGGCGTCGCTCAGCCCGGTGGTGCTCGCCCCAGCGGGGAGAGCGCCCAGCACGAGGAGCAGGGCGCACAGCGAGAGTAGAATCGGTTTCATCGTCTGAAGCATGTTCGGTGACCTCCTGGGTTGTCTGGGTTGAGGGTTGGGTTCTCACCACGGCCTGCGCGAGCCGCATGCGAACCGGGCCATGCCCGTCGGTCGACTCCGTGGAGCCCCCCCCAAGAAAAACCCAGGGCGCTGACTGCCCGTACCGACACGCACCGATGCCCACGCACGACATCACTCACCACCTCCACCGCTGGACCCGCGGCGAGCCGCGCGCGGTCGAGGACCTGGTCCCCCTCGTCTACCGGGAGCTCCACACCATCGCCGAGGCCTACGCGCGGAGGGAGCGACCGGACCACACCCTTCAGTCGACGGCGGTGGTCCACGAGGCGTTCCTGAAGCTCTTCTCCGGCGAGCCGCCCGCCATCGACTGGGAGAACCGCTCCCACTTCCTGGGCATCGCGGCCCGGGTGATGCGCCAGGTGCTGGTCGACCACAGCCGGCGCAAGGGCGCCGACAAGCGCGGCGGCGACGCACGGCGCACGACGCTCCCGCCGGAGCCGACTTCCGAGGCACTCCGGCCGGTCGGGCTCGACGACCTGGACACCGCTTTGAAGGCTCTCGAAGCGGTCGCACCCGACGAGGCCCGCGTGGTGGAGCTCCGGTTCTTCGGCGGCCTGACCCTGGAGGAGACCGCCGAGTGCACGGGCGTCTCGCGCAAGACGGTCGTGCGCCGCTGGCGGCGGGCACGGGCCTGGCTCCGGACGCAGCTCGAGGCCGACCCCGGGGCCGAGTCGGACCCGGGGGGCCGTGAACCCGGAGGCGCCGTTGGACCGTGAGCTCTGGCGCAGGGTGGCCGAGCTGTTCGACGAGGCGGTCGAGCTGCCTCCCGCCGAGCGCGACCGGTTTCTGGACCGGGTCTGCACCGGCGCCCCGGCGCTCCGCCGGGAGGTGGAGCGCCTGCTCGCCGTCGACGCGGCTCCGCCCGCACCGTTCGAAGAGAATCTCGACCGCATTCAGAAGCTCGCCCGGAGCGCCTCCGAGCACCTCGCCCCGGAGCCGCCCGGCGGGAACGGAGTGGCGACCGAGCCCTCGGGCACGACAAGCCGCGTGGGTCCGTACCGGCTCGAACAGGTTCTCGGCGAAGGGGGCATGGGCACCGTCTACCTGGCCCACCGGGACGACGACGCCTACCGAAGGCGGGTCGCGGTCAAGGTGATCCGGAGTGATCTGGTCGGCCTCGTGCACGGCGAGCAGGCGCTCCGCCGCTTCCGCACCGAACGGCAGATCCTGGCCAGCCTCGAGCACCCGAACATCGCGCGGCTCTACGACGGTGGCGCCGACGCGAGCGGTCGTCCCTACCTGGTGATGGAGCACGTCGAAGGCGAGGCGATCACCCACTACTGCGACCGGCACGAGCTCGGACTCGACGCCCGGATCTCGCTCTTCCGACAGGTGGCGGACGCGGTGGGCCACGCCCACGGACGCGGGCTGGTGCATCGGGACCTCAAGCCCAACAACGTGCTGGTGACCGAAGGCGGCACACCCAAGCTGCTCGACTTCGGGATCGCCAAGCCTCTCGACCCGACCGCCTGGGCCTCCCGGACCACCCGATCCGTCACCCTCCACGCGACGACCGCGACGGGCCGCCGACCCCTGACGCCGGCGTACGCCAGCCCGGAGCAGCTCCGTGGCGAAGCGATTTCGCCGGCGAGCGACGTCTTCGCCCTCGGCGTCCTGCTCTACGAGTTGCTCACGGGCGTCCACCCCTTCGCCCCGGCAGAGCGGAGCGAGCTCGAGATCCCCCGGGCGATCTGCGAGGAGGACCCGACCCCGCCGAGCCGCGCGGTCCCCACCGGCTCCCCCGCCTTGCGACCCTGGAGTCGGACGCGGCTCGGGGGCGACCTGGACACGATCGTCCGCACGGCTCTGCACAAGGAGCCCGAGCGCCGGTACGCCTCGGCTGTCGAGCTCTCCGACGATCTGCGCCGCCACCTGGCCGAGCTTCCGATCCACGCCCGGCCCGACACGCTCGCCTACCGCACGGGCAAGTTCTTGCGGCGGCACCGGTGGGGAGTGGCGGCCGCGGTCGCCCTGGCCACGATGGCGGCCCTGTTGGGCGCCTCGCTGGCTCGTCACGCGAGCGAGC
>JASFUJ010000536.1:0-3584 GCA_050050355.1 Acidobacteriota bacterium | reverse complement strand
TCCGGCAGCTCCGCCGGTTTCGCCGCTCCCTCCTCGGCTGCGCCGGCCACGATCTCCAGATGGACGAGCTCATTCATTCCAGGTCTCTCCTCCGCGAGAATTCCAGCAAAAGTGTAGCAGGCCGCCGGCGCCTTCCGGTCCCTGCCGCGGGAGCGGATATGCTATATCTCTGGTGGCGCATCGAGCCCCGGCGTTCGCCATTCGATCGGGGCATTCGGCCGGCGTGCCCGGCCGGCACTGACCGAGCGTCGATCGAACGCCATGAACGAGTCCGCCATTCTGCAGCAACTCCAAGGCCCCTTCAACTTCCTGCGGTCCGACCCGGAAGAGCTCCGCCGGCTGCTCGGGGACGGCCGGACCGCGCTCCCGCGGCCGCAGCGGATCTTCCTCGAAGAGGAGGTCGCGACGCCGATCCACGGCTTCCCCGTGCTGGTGTCCGGCCGCCTCCGGGCCCTGCGCAAGGCGCTGATCAACTACGTGGTCCAGGAAGAGCGGTTGCAGATCGGGATCTTCCGGCGCCAGCCGGCCGACCGGAAGGCCTACAACCAGGCCTGGGAGACCTACCGGGCCTACCTCTGCCAGGCGGTGGAGAACGTCACGATCTCGAGCTACGGGCGCAAGTACCCGGCGCTCTTCTGGCTGCACCACTCGCTCGACCTGTCGGCCCTGCTCAAGGAGACCCCCCGGCGGGTCACGCGCGAGGACCTGGAGCTGGGACGCAGCCGCGGGGACGAGATCAAGTACCGGGTCTACGATCGCTACGTGGACCGGATGCAGACCACGGTCTACGACCTGATGCAGCGCCTGGCCAACGACACCGACGAGGTGGAGGAGGAGCTCTTCTCGCAGTTGCTGACCCGCATGGTGGACAACGTGCTGATCCTCACCGAGGACCACGTGAGCCCGAACCTGGCCGAGCTCAACAGCTACTTCGCCGGGTACCTGCGGATCGACGGCCGGGACCTGCGCCGCCGGCTGGAGACGTTCGCCGAGTGGCACCGGCAGCAGCTCCAGAAGGACGAGGACCTGGTGCACGCCGTGCGCCACGTGCTCGGCGCCGACCCGGCCCGGGCGCGGGACCTCCTGGTCCGCCCCGGCTACGCCACCTTCCTGTCGACCCGTCCGGCCTGGGACCCCAAGCGCCTGCTGCCGCCCCGGATGATCGAGGTCTGGGAGAAGCTGCTGCTCAAGCTCAAGGAGTTCGAGCTCTACCACGAGCTGCGCAAGATGATCCTGCCGGTCGAGCCGTCCGGCGAGGGCTACGTGACCAGCCGCCAGTCGCTCAACCGGACCATGGTGGGCCGCGGGGACATCCGGCTCTCCGCCACCACCCGGCCGATGGACTTCATGGCGCCCTGGGTGGTCGACCCCCTGGTGCACCGGTTCGGGATGATCTACGACATCGCCGACTTCTCGGAGGTGGTCTCGGTGCTCCGGCGATCCGGCTCGGAGACCCAGGACAGCTCCTTCCGCCGGATGTTCCGGTTCCAGCGGCGCATCAACCGGCTGGCCGACGACCGGCGCCTGAAGCTGGAGAAGTACCTGGGGGACGGTGCCTTCTACTCGAGCCGCCGCGGCAGCACGATCCTGGTGGCGTCGCTCCAGATCCAGCGGCTCTACGACCAGGCGGTGGCCGACGGCTTCCCCTTCGACCACGGCCTCCGAGTGGCCCTGAACTACGGCCAGTACCGGCTGATCCCGATCCACACCGGCCAGACGGGCACCGAGCGCTACGAGTTCTTCGGCCACGGCCTGGTGGAGCTGTCGCGGCTGACCACCGGCAAGGCGACCCGGGAGATCGAAGACGTCAAGACCATGCTGCTCAACCTGGGCTACAAGCAGGAGGTGGTCCACCGGTTCTTCGCCCCCGTCCTCCAGAAGAACGTGGACGTGGTCGAGAAGCACGAGGAGGACCGGAGGCATTACGCCTACATCAACCGCAACGGCAACCTGGTCAACGAAGGCATCGTGGCCACCGCCTCCTTCATCGAGCAGCTCGACTCCGAGAACCGCTTCTCCGAGCTCTGGCGGATCGGCGCCTGGGACCGGAGCTGGGTGGCGGTCCGGCTCGAGGATCCGGTGGGCGGCCGGGACGCGGAGACCCTGCTCATCGGGATGCGCAAGCTCGGCGTCGCCTCCCTCAAGGGTCTCGACAAGCTGGCCGTGTTCGAGATCGTCGACCTGGCGGGCCACGAGGCCGAAGAGAGGACCCCGATGCACGGGCCGGGCCTGATGGCGGCGATCGAGCGGGAGTTCTCCAGCCGCCTCCACGAGACCGGAAGCCGGCAGACGGCGTCCAGGGGCTGAGCCGTGTCGCCCGAGCCGCTCCGAGACCCGCTGCGCGAGACCCGTCTCTCCGACCTGCCCCCGCCGTTCCGCGGCAAGGTCCGGGACGTCTACGACCTGGGCGACGAGCTCCTGATCGTGGCCACGGACCGGATCTCCGCCTACGACCACGTGCTGCGGCCGGGAATCCCGGACAAGGGCAAGATCCTCCACCAGCTCTCGGTGTTCTGGTTCGAGCGGCTGGCCGGCGTGGTGCCGAACCACCTGCTGGCCGCCCGGGTGGCGGACTTCCCCGCGTCGTTGCGCGCGCGTCTCGGGTCCGACGCGGCGCGGATCGAGGGCCGCTCGGCCCTGGTGCGCAAGGCCCGGGTGGTGCCGTTCGAGTGCGTGGCCCGCGGGTACCTGGCGGGGAGCGGGTACCGGGAGTACCGCGACGGCGGGGCGGTGTGCGGCATCGGTCTGCCGGAGGGTCTGCTCCGGGCGAGCCGGTTGCCGGAGCCGATCTTCACGCCGGCCACCAAGGAGACCGGCGGCCGGCACGACGTGAACGTGTCGTTCGAGACCATGGAGGGGGAGCTCGGTCCGTCGCTCGCCGGGCGGATGCGGGAGCTGACGATGGAGCTCTACCGCCGGGGCGCGGCGCACGCGGCGGAGGCCGACCTGATCCTGGCGGACACCAAGTTCGAGCTCGGGCTGGTGGACGGGGAGCTGATCCTGGTGGACGAGGCGTTGACGCCGGACTCGTCGCGGTACTGGGACGTGGCGGGCTGGAGGCCGGGGGAGGAGCCGGCGTCGTTCGACAAGCAGTACGTGCGGAACTGGCTGGACGGGTCCGGCTGGGACCACGAGTCCCCCCCGCCCGAGCTCCCCGAGCCCGTGGTCCGGGGCACCCGGGACCGGTACCTGGAGGCGTACCGCCGCCTGGCGGGGACCGAGCCGGAGCTCTGAGGCGGGGCGGCCTTCGCCGGGGGGTTCGCCGGAAGCGGTCCGGGGCCTCCCGACCCGCTCCCGACGGACCCTTCGCCGAAGCCATCTTCCCCGCCACGGCGAGGACACCGACCCCGCCCCGGAACCACGGGGAGGGAGGGGTGCCTCCTCCTCCCCGCGCGGGGAGGAGGAGGTCAGGAGGAGGAGGGGCGGTCTAGTTGAAACTAGGCAGCGACCCCAACAAATACTTCAGACTATCGTCCCGCCACCGGATCCCCCCACCCACGAACAGCGACTGCCGGTCGCTCTCCAGGACGTCGTCCACCCCGGCCTTGAGATACAGCATCCGGTTCAGCCGCCAGCTCCCCGAC
>JASFUJ010000535.1:0-3587 GCA_050050355.1 Acidobacteriota bacterium | reverse complement strand
TTCGGCGGCGGCGAGCGCAAGAGCGGCCTGTGGCAGGAGGTGGGTCCCGGGCGGATGAAGGCCCGGGGGCTCACCGAGGAGGGGCTGGAGGAGTACTACCGCAACCGCAACCTGCTCAAGGCCCGGATCACCGCCCGCCACGTGGGCCGGGCCGTCCTCTGGCTCGCCACGCGACAGACCCCCACCACCGGCGCCACCCTCCCCGTCGACGGCGGCCTCCCCGACGCCACCCCGCGCTGACCCGGTGCACCGGGGGGCCTTCGCCGGGAGCTCGCCGGGAGCGTGCGAGAGCGGGGGCTGGCGGGGCGCCGGCACGCTCCACCCATCGGCCGTTTCCTGCCGTGCCGCCCCCTCTCCCCCGCGGGGAGAGGGCCACCCCCCATCGCTCCCCTCTCCCCCGCAGGGAGAGGGCCACCCCCCATCGCCACCCTCTCCCCCGCGGGGAGAGGGCCGGGGTGAGGGGGTACTGTTTCGTGGACAAACTAGACAAGTGATATCGGATATGAAACCATCGCCCCATGACGAGCCTGGCCTTCGACCCCTCCCGTTCGGCGTCCCTCCGCCCGCCTGCCAGCCGGTGGCGGTCCGTCGCCCTGCCCGCCGAGCACGGCTCCTGGGGGCTGGTGGGGGAGCCGGTCGCCCTGGGGCTGCTGGTGGCGTTCTCCCCGGCGGCGCTCCTGCTGGCTCTGGGGTCGTTCGCCGGCTTCCTGGCCCACCGGCCGCTCAAGCTCCTGTACGGCGACCTGAACCGGGGGCGGAGGTACCCGCGCACGGTCCTGGCCGGGCGGTTCGCCGCAGGCTTCGTGACGCTCGCGCTGACCTGCTTCGCCGGGGCGCTCGCCCTGGCCGGGCCGGGGCTGCTCGTGCCGCTGCTATTCGCCGGTCCGCTGGCGGCGGTGTTTCTGGTCTACGACCTGAAGCCGGGGCGGAGCTGGCAGGCGGAGCTCGCCGCGCCGGCGGCCTTCGCCTCGGCCGCGGCGTCGATGGCCCTCGCCTCCGGCCGGGCGCTTCCGGCCGCCCTCGCCCTCTGGGCGGTGATGGCCGCCCGGTCGGTGCCGACGGTGCTCTACGTGCGGGAACGGGTGCGCTTCGAGCGCAACGGCGGGCTGAGGGCAGGCGCGGTGGGACAGGCCGTGGCGGGGCACCTGGCCGCGCTGGGGGGAGTCGCGCTGCTGATCCGGGCCGAGCTCCTGCCGGTGCTCGCCGCCGTGGCGGTCGGGCTCCTGGCCGTCCGCACGGTCCACGGCCTGTCCCGGGCCCGCTTCGGTCGCACGGCACGGTCGGTCGGCTTCCAGGAGATCGCCTGGGGCGTGGTGACCGTCCTGCTCGTGGCCGCCGGGTTCTGGGTCGGGATCTAGGAGCCTGCGCGGCCGCGTGGTCCTGCCGCGCAGACTCCTAGCCGGAGGTCCTTCGCCGGGGGTTCGTCGGGAGCGGTTCGGGGAGCTCCCGGCCTCCGGCTCGGCTCCGCCTCGAGAGACTTCGGCCGGATGGCTCCGCCTGCCAGCGCCTCGCGGACGAGCGGGCCGGCCCTGCCACTGGGCCTGCCAGGTCCGCGGGCGCTGACACCTCCGGCCGGGAGCTCCCCGAACCGCTCCCCGGACCACCGTCCGTTGCCGTACTCCCTCCAGGTTGGCGAACCGTCCGAGCTGGAGTCAGCGCGGCGGTGCCCCGGCGGGTACGTTCGGCCGGCTTCAGCCGGCCGAGAAGGCCGAAGGCCTCACCCCACCGGCTTCAGCCGGCTCCCCTCTTCCCCCGGCTCTGCGCAGAGGAGGGGGAAGAGGGTCGGCGTGCCGGAAGGCGATCCGAGTTACGCCGGGACCAGCTCCGGCTCGGTCTTCTTCTCGGCCTTGCGCTGGCCGAGCGGGACCCACGGGCGCTTCTCGGCGCCGACGTAGATCTGGCGCGGACGGCTGATCCGCATCTTCGGATCCTCGATCAGCTCCTTCCACTGGGCGATCCACCCCGGCAGGCGGCCGAGGGCGAACATCACGGTGAACATCTCGGTGGGGATGCCCATGGCCCGGTACAGGATGCCGCTGTAGAAGTCGACGTTCGGATAGAGCTTGCGCTCCACGAAGAAGGGATCCTCGAGGGCGACCTTCTCCAGGTTCTTGGCGATGTCGAGGAGCGGATCCGCCTTGCCCATCTCCGCCAGCACCTCTCCCGCCACCCGCTTCAGGATCTCGGCGCGCGGGTCGAAGTTCTTGTAGACCCGGTGGCCGAAGCCCATCAGGCGGAAGGGGTTGTCCTTGTCCTTGGCCATGCGGATGTACTTCTCGAACCCCTCCGGGTCCTGGCGGATCATCTCGAGCATCTCGATCACGCGCTGGTTGGCGCCGCCGTGGAGCGGACCCCAGAGCGCGCAGATGCCCGCCGAGATCGAGGCGAACAGGTTGGCCTGGGACGAGCCGACCATGCGCACCGTCGAGGTGGAGCAGTTCTGCTCGTGGTCGGCGTGGAGGATGAGCAGCAGGTTGAGCGCCTTGTCGAGCACCCGCGGCACCACGTACGGCTCCGCCGGCACCGCGAACATCATGTGCAGGAAGTTCTCGGTGTAGGAGAGGTCGTTGCGCGGGTAGACGAAGGGCTGGCCCATCGACTTCTTGTACGAGAAGGCGGCGATGGTCTTCGCCTTCGACAGCAGCCGGACGATGTTGAGGTCGCGGTTCTCCTCGGTGGTCGTGTAGTAGGCGGAGAGCGACGCCACCATCGCCGAGAGGATCGCCATCGGATGGGCCTTCGGCGGGAACCCCTCGAAGAACTTCTTCATGTCCTCGTGGATCAGGCTGTGGTAGGTGAGCTGCTCGTTGAACGCGTCGAGCTCGTCGCGTGTCGGCAGATGCCCGTGGATCAGCAGGAAGCAGACCTCCACGAAGGACGCCTGCTCGGCGACCTCCTCGATCGGGTAGCCGCGGTAGCGCAGGATGCCCTTCTCGCCGTCGATGAAGGTGATGGCGCTCTGGCAGGAGCCGGTGTTGCCGTAGCCCGGGTCCAGTGTGATCGCGCCGCTGGCCGCGCGGAGCTTCTGGACGTCGACGCCGACCTCCTTCTCCGTGCCCTCGACCAGGGGCAGCTCGTAGTCGTTGCCGTTCAGTAGAAGCTTGGCTGTGCTCATGATGTGTCTCTCCCTCGAAGTCTTCCCGATCTGTTCCGATCGGCTCCCGTCGTTCCCGGGCGGATCGACAGGGCCCACGATGTGCGGTCGGCGCGGCATGTGGTCGTACCGACCCAGGAGTGCGTCGCCGGTCCGGAGGCCGTTCGACACTTACTCTTCATTGTCGTCCGTGAGCGGTTCTCGGGGGAACGCCCGGGGGAGCGGGTGGGGCAGCGTCCGGGGGCGGGTGCGTCCCGCCCCGCGGGGTTGTGAAAGTCGTCACAAGCTGATGCCCGGAGTCCGTTTACAATCGACCCGTGCCCGAAGGACCCCACAGGTACCGCCCGTTCGTCCTGGAGCAGCTCGCCCGCTGGGGGATCGTCCCGTCCTCCCGGACCGACCCGAAGCGGGCCTACTTCCTGCTCAAGGCGATCTACTGCTTCGAGATCCGGGAGATGAAGATCCGGCGCAAGGAGAAGGAGCGCGTCCTCGG
>JASFUJ010000534.1:0-3587 GCA_050050355.1 Acidobacteriota bacterium | reverse complement strand
TACCACGCCATGGACGTCTTCGCGTTCGCCTCCAGGACCGAGACCCAGGGGATGGTGCTGGCCGAGGCCATGGCGGCGGGGGCGCCGGTGGTGGCCGTGGACGCCTCCGGGGTGCGGGAGGTGGTCCGCGACGGGGAGAACGGCAGGCTGCTGGAGCGCGACGACGAGGAGGCGTTCGCCCACGCCCTCGCCTGGATCGCGGACCTGGATCCGGACGCACGGGGGCGCGTCGAGCGCGCGGTGGCCGCCACGGCGGAGAGATTCTCCCTGGCGCGGGCGGCCGGGATGGCCCTGGACCTGTACGGCTCGCTGCAGCAGGGCCGTCTGCGGATCGGAGCGCGCCGGAGCCAGGAGATCGAGGCCAGCAACTGGGCCAAGGCCCGCCGCCGGGTGGGGGAGGAGTGGAAGATCCTGCGCAACATCGCCTCGGCGGTGGGGGAGAGCGTGCTGGGGCCCCGGGAGGAGCGTCCGGACCTCTTCCGGGAGGGGAGCTGAGGTGAAGGCTCGGGTGCTCGCCCTCGTCTACTCCCTCCTCCTCCGTCTCCAGCTCCTGCTCTGGCGCAAAGAGGTCCGCGGCCTCGAGCGCCTGGACGAGCTGATCACCGCCCGCCGCCCGGTGCTGGCCGTCTTCTGGCACGGCAAGTACACCCCGCTGTTCGCCCTGCTCCGCGGCCGGCGGGCGGTGATCTTCACCAGCCGCTCGTTCCGGGGGGACGTGATCGCCGGCATCTGCCGCCACTTCGGCTACACGCCGGTCCAGCTCGAGGACCACGGGCGGGAGCGCTCGCTCGAGCTGATGCGGAGCAGCCTGGCCGGCGTCCTGGAGACGTTCCCGGTCTGCGGCATCGCGGTGGACGGGCCGCTCGGTCCGTACCACGCGGTCAAGCGGGGCCCGATCCTGCTCGCCTCCGAGCTCGGGTACAAGATCCTGCCGGTCACCTTCGCGGCGCGGCGCAGCCGGATCGACGAGCAGCGGTGGGACCGGTTCGAGGTGCCGTCCCCCTTCAGCCGCGTGGTCTTCCTGCTGGGCCGGGCGATGGAGGTCCCGCCCGGCCTCCGGGACACTCCGGAGGAGGTCGAGCGCTGGATCGCGCGGGTCCGGGACGCGCTGGAGGCCCTGGACCGCGAGGCGGAGTCCCGACTCTAATCTCCCTGCTCGGCCCAGTGGGCCATGAGGCGCTTGACGTAGGCCAGGGTCGTCTCCAGGTTCTGGACCGTGTTCCACTCGAAGCGGCTGTGGAAGTCGTGGCCGCCGGTGAAGATGTTGGGCGTGGGCAGCCCCTCCTCGGACAGGCGGGCGCCGTCGGTGCCGCCGCGGATCCGCTGCTCGGTGAGCTCCAGGCCCATGGCCTCGGCGGCGGCGAACGCGAGCTCGATGGTCCGGGGGTCGGTCTCGGCGATGTAGCTCTTCATGTTGCGGTAGCTGTCCTCGATCTCCAGCTCGATGGTGGCCCGGGGGTGGGCCGCCCGGGCCGCCTCCACCAGGTGCTCGACGAAGCGCTTGCGCCGCGCGAGCCCGTCGGCCTCGAAGTCCCGCAGCAGGATCTGCGCCTCGGCCGCCACCGGCGAGGCGCCGTCGGCGATCCGGTGGGGGAAGAAGTAGCCCTCGGTGCCGTCGGTCGCCTCCGGCGACTGGTCCGCCGGCAGGGCGGCGAGGATCTCCGCGAGGATCCGGACCGCGTTGGCCATCACGCCGCGCGCCTTGCCCGGGTGGACGTTGACCCCCTGGACC
Source organism: Acidobacteriota bacterium (assembly GCA_050050355.1). Lineage (GTDB taxonomy): Bacteria > Acidobacteriota > Thermoanaerobaculia > Multivoradales > DATKCC01 > JASFUJ01. The sequence continues at coordinate 1,855 of JASFUJ010000534.1, read as the reverse complement.
CGCACGGTGGCGGTGGCGGCGTTGAAGGTCTCCGTGTCGAGCTCGCCCACCGGCCCGCCGTCGAGGGTGTAGGCGGCGTCGGCGCCGAGCCGGTCCAGGTCCAGGGCGTCGATGCCCCGACCCACCTCCTCGTCCACCGTGAAGCAGAGCCGCAGCCGCGGCCGGGGCAGGGAGGGGTCGTTCACCAGGTCCTCTGCGAGCTGCATGATCACCGCCACGCCGGCCTTGTCGTCGCTCCCCAGGAGGGTCGTGCCGTCGCCGGTGATCAGATCGTGCCCCAGGTGGTCCAGCAGCCCGGGCGAGCGCTCCGGGTCGAGCCGCACCGGCGGGTCGCCGCCCAGCTCCACCACCGAGCCGTCGTAACTCCGGTGGACCCGGGGCTTCACCGGCCCGCCCGGCTCGTCCGGCGAGGTGTCCACGTGGGCCACGAGCGCCAGGGTCGGTGCGCTCTCCGCCGGCCGGTCCGCCGCCGGCCCCGCCGCCGGCACGGTGGCGTAGACGTAGCCGTGCTCGTCCATCTCGGCGTCCTCGACGCCCATCTCCCGGAGCTCCTCCGCCAGCAGGCGCGAGAGGTCCTTCTGCTTCTCCGTGGTGGGGATGCTGTCGGAGTCCGGGTTCGACTGGGTGTCGATCTGCACGTAGCGCAGGAAGCGCGCGGCGACGGGGGGCAGGTCGTGGTCGGGGCTCATGGCGGGGGTCCTCCTTCCTTCTGGTTCGGCCCTGTGGCTCGGCCCGGTGTCTCGGCCCCGCGGCTCGGCGGCGGGATCCGGCCGGCTCGGGCCCGGCGCGATGTTCTCATGGCCGGCCCGGCTCCGGTACGCCGCCGGCCTGAGGGAAACGTCTTTCCTCCGACGTTCCCCCTGCAGTGAGCAACCAGGGTCCGTTCGTACACCGGACGGATCGATCGAAACCACAAGCATCGAGATCGACCAGGAGGAACGACCATGGCCATCCATCTGACCGGCGAGTGGAAGCTCTCCGTCGCCGCGAAGAACGCCGCCTTCGACCAGCGGGTGATCATCTCCGGGAGCAGCAACAACAAGGACGGCACCTACGACTGGGACAAGCTCGGCACCAAGACCGTCAAGGGCTCCTTCGGAGTCCAGATCCAGTACGAGAAGAACGGAACGTGGCACAACTCGCTGATGCGGGGCTCGAACGTCACCCGCAGCGGCAACGACGTCACCCTGACCCTCCAGTCCGACGACAACGTCGGCCTCGGAGACCTGGACTTCAACGACCTGGTGCTGAGCGCCGAGACCACGGTCGGGGGCGACGACTACTGCGTCTGGGGGCAGATCGAGAAGTACAGCGGCTGCCTGTTCAACCCCTGCGAGCTGCCGCGGCTGGTGATCGACGACTGGGTGTACGCCGCGCAGCGCATTCATCCGCGGATCCGCGACCTGCTGGAGCCGGCCATCGGCCAGTTGCCGCCGGGGCCGCCCCGCCCGGAGCCCGACCCGCCGCCCTTCTCCCACCGGGCGCGGAAGGTCGAGGTGCCGGAGGCGGTGTTCTCCCAGGCGGTGGCCCGGAGCAGCGAGCTGCGCCGGGGCGCCTTCCGGGAGCCCGGTCTCAAGAGCCTGGCGTCGCCGCGGGCCGAGATCACCGAGTCCATCGAGAGCAACGCGTTCGCGGAGCAGGTGAGCGTGGCCGGCACCCTGGGCCACCTGATCAAGTGCTACCGCCAGCCGGCCCCGGGGGTCACGCTGCGGGTCATGGACTACGACCCGGGTCCGGGGGAGTCGCCCAGCGGGCCGTTCTTCGGCACCGGGAATCGTGAGGTCCTCGGCCAGGTGGTGACCGACGACTGGGGCTTCTACTTCTTCTGCTTCGACTGGGACTACCCCCACACCGG
>JASFUJ010000533.1:0-3589 GCA_050050355.1 Acidobacteriota bacterium | reverse complement strand
GCGCCTGGAGGGCCTGAGCGAGCCCTTCCAGCAGGCGGTCGGGCGCATCGGAGAGATCCTGCGGCGCCACGGCGGCGTCCTGATGCCCGCCGGCATGCACCCCTGGTTCGAGCCGGAGCGCGAGACCCGCCTCTGGCCCCACGAGCACGGCCCGGTCTACCGGGCCTACGACCGGATCTTCGGCTGCCGGGGGCACGGCTGGTCGAACCTCCAGAGCACCCACCTCAACCTGCCGTTCGCGGGGGACGACGAGTTCGGCCGGCTGCACGCGGCGATCCGCCTGATCCTGCCGCTGCTCCCGGCGCTCGCGGCGAGCTCGCCGGTGGTGGAGGGCCGGGTGACCGGGATCCTGGACAACCGGCTGGACGTCTACCGCACCAACTCCCGGCGCTTCGCCTCGATCACCGGCCGGGTGATCCCGGAGCCGGTCTACACCCGGGCCGACTACGAGCGCGAGATCCTGGAGCCGATCTACCGGGACCTGGCCCCCCACGATCCGCAAGGGGTCCTCCTGGACGAGTTCGCCAACGCCCGGGGCGCCATCGCCCGGTTCGGCCGTGGCTCGATCGAGATCCGCCTGCTCGACACCCAGGAGACCCCCCGGGCGGACCTGGCGGTGGCGGCGGCGGTGGTCGGCGCGCTGAAGCTGCTGGTGGACGAGCGCTGGAGCTCCTTCGAGGAGCAGGCAATGCCCGGAGTCGACCGGCTGGCCACCCTGCTGGAGCGCACCACCGTCACCGCCGAGCGGACGCCGATCGTCGACCGGGGGTATCTCGCGCTGTTCGGCGTCGGGGCCGGGGCCGGGGCCGGCGCCCTCACCGCCGGAGCCCTCTGGGATCGCCTGATCGCCGAGGCCGTGACCACCGGCGCCCTGGACGAGGCCGCCTTCGGCGACGAGCTCCGGGTGATCCGCACCGGGGGGCCGCTCGCCCGCCGGATCCTCCGGGCGCTCGGCGGCGACACCTCCCGCGCCCACCAGAAGCGGATCTACCGCCGCCTGTGCGACTGCCTGGCGCGGGGGGAGATGTTCCGGGGGTGAGGGCTCCTACTCCGACGACAGGGCCACCACCGGGTCGACCCGGGTGGCCCGGCGCGCCGGCAGCACGGTCGCGAAGGTGACCACCGCGGCGAGCGCCAGGGCGACCGGGAGGTAGACCGTCGGATCCACGGCGGTCACGCCGTAGACCAGGCTCTCCAGGGTGCGGGTGAGGAGCAGGGCGCCGGCGAGCCCGAGCCCGAAGCCGACCCCGAGGATCGCCAGCCCCTGCCGCGCCACCAGGCCGAACACCCGGCCGGGGCTCGAGCCGAGGGCGAGCCGGATCCCCAGCTCCCGCGTGCGCTGGGCCACCGCGTACGCCAGCACGCCGTAGATCCCCACCGCCGACAGGAAGAGCGCCACGATCGCGAAGATCACGGCCAGGAGCATCGGCAGTCGCACGTCGAGCAGGCTCTCCTCGATCCGCTCCCGCAGCGTCAGGACGTCGTAGAGGGGCAGCTCCGGGTCGAGGGCGTGGAGCTCGGCCCGCAGGGCGGCCGTCACCGCCTCCGGCGGCCGGTCGGTGGCGAGGGCGAGGGTCATCTGCCGGCCGGGAAGCTGGTTGCTGGAGAGGTAGTACGCCCCCTGGTTCGAGTCCCCGGCCAGGTCGGTGGCGACGATCTCCTCGACCACTCCGACGACGGTCCACCAGTCGATCTCCTGGTCCTCGTCGTCCGGGTCCGGGAGCTGGAGGGAGATCCGGCCGCCCACGGCGTCGCCGTCGGGCCAGTACCGTTCGGCGAGCCAGCGGTCGACCACCAGGACCCGCTGCGACCCCCGCCGGTCGCGCTCGTCGAACACCCGGCCGGCGAGCACCGGGACGTCGAGGGTCTCGAAGAACCCGGGGCTCACCGTCCGCCGGTAGGGCGCCCGGATCGACTCCCCCGGCTCCGGCTCGTACCCCTCGACGGTCATCGCGCTCTGGCTGTAGGAGCCGCCGAACGGAACGGAGTCGGTGAGGCCCGCGGACTCGACGCCCGGGATCGCCCGGGCCCGCTCGAGGAGCCGGTCGTAGAAGCCGGTCCACGCCCAGGCCTCGTCCTCCGTCTCCACCCCCGGCAGCGAGATCCGGGCGGTGAGGACGCCCTCGGTCCGGAAGCCGGGGTCGACGCCGGCGGTCCGGACGAAGCTGGTCAGCAGGAACCCGGCACCGATGAGCAGCACGAAGGCGAAGGCCACCTGGACCACCACGAGGACGTTGCGGGCGAAGACCGCCCCCCGGCCGGAGCTGCCGGTGCGCCCGTCCTCGCGGAAGATCGACGACAGGTCCTCGCGGAAGACCTGGATCGCCGGGATCAGCCCGAAGGCGACCCCGAGGAGCGCGGAGACGGCCAGGGCCGGCAGGGCCACCCGCAGGTCGACTCCGATCTCGGCGCCCCGCGGGATCTCCTCGAGGCCGAGGGCCGTGAGGGCCCGCAACGCCGCCGCCCCCGCCGCCAGGCCCAGGGCGCCGCCCGCGAGGCTCAGCGCCAGACTCTCCAGCACGAGCTGCCGGGCCACCTGCCCCCGGCCGGCGCCCAGCGCGCAGCGGGTGGCGAGCTGCTTCATCCGGGCGGTGGTCCGCACCAGGACCAGGTTGGCGATGTTGAGGCAGCCGATCAGCAGGACGAACAGCGCACCCCCCAGGAGCAGGCCCAGCTTCGGCTCCAGGCTGCGGACCAGGTCCTCGCGCCACGACCCCACCAGGGTGTGGAACCGGGCGTCGATCAGGAGCTGCTTGAACTGGGGATAGGCGTCCAGGTTGCGCTCGTTGAGCGCGTCGATCTGGACCCGGGCCTGCTCGAGCGTCGCTCCGGGCGCGAGGCGGGCGAGCATCTGCCAGGAGTTGGAGTGGCGGGCGCCGACGGAGCGCTCCTCCGGCGTGAACGCCGCGGGGATCCAGAGGTCTCGCTCGAACGACGCGATCCCCATCCCGGGCTCCAGGACGCCGACCACGGTGTACTGCTCGCCGTCGAGACGCAACGGCCGGCCGAGGACGTCCTCGTCGGCACCGAAGCGGCTCCGCCACGTCTCGTAGGTCAGGAGGGCCTTTCGCTCGTTGCCGACCTCCCCCTCGTCCTCGGTGAACAGCCTGCCCCGGAAGGCGTCGACCCGGAGCAGGGGGAACAGGGACGGCGTGGCACGCCCCACGTTCACGCGCTCCGGACGCTCCCCTTCGAGCAGCGTCATGCTCGCGCCCCGGAAGATGGCCACCTCCTCGAAGGCGTCGATCTGCTCCCGGCGGTCGAAGTAGTCCGGCACCGCGTTCGAGATCCGCCCGACGCCGGCTCCCGGGTAGGCGTTGTTGAGCACCACCAGCCGCTCCGAATCCTCGAACGGCAGGGGCGACAGGACCACCGAGTCGAACACCCCGAACACGGCGACGACGGCGCCGATGCACAGGGTCAGGGTCAGCAGCACCGTCACCGTGAACCCCCCGCCCGTGGCCACGACCCGCACCGCGTGGCGCAGATCGCGGAGGAGGGAGTCCAGGAGCGAACGGGGTCGGCTGGAGGGGATGGGGGCGTCGGGGGCTGGGGTCATGGGGTCTCCTGACCGAGAGTTGCGGTGGAG
>JASFUJ010000532.1:0-3593 GCA_050050355.1 Acidobacteriota bacterium | reverse complement strand
GAGGTGTTCCCGTGCACGGGGACTCGTCCCTACGCTCGCGGCTCCACGATCCGGAGCCGTTCGTCGACGCGAGCACACGACCGAGAGAGGAGAACGAGATGGAACCAGATCCCGCCCTTCCGCAGTGCGTGTTCCTGCTGCCCCTCGTCCGGGACGGCGACCGGGAACTGCACCCGCCGATCCTGTGGCGATCGCTCCAGGACGCCCTCGTCCGGCGCTTCGGTGGGACCACGGGCCCCGAGACCGTGGTCCGGCGTCGCCACCGGAAGCCCGTCCCCGGTGCCCGAAGGTACACCGTGGCCCTTCCCCCGGAGCGGATCGATGCGTTGCGCGACCTCCTGCGAAAGGTCGGCAACTCGTTCGATCAACGAGCCATGGAGCTCGAGGTGGCCGGCTCCGCGGAGATCCTCCACGTGCAGCCTGGAGACGGGTTCCTGGAGGTGTAGATGCGGACAGCCGGAAGGAGCGCGACCATGGCCGGACAGCGCTACGAGACCCTCACCGGCCGCCGGCTGGATCTCGAGCGGCTCGACAAGGCGGAGGTGGACTTCCTGGCCGCCGTCCGCCGAGAGGTCGAAACCGACCCCGAGTGGTCCCGGTTCGCCGCCTGGTGGAGTGACCGGTTCCGCGAGGCGCGGCTGCCGGCCGGCTCGGCCGTCTACCGGGTCTGCCAGGATCTCGAGGCGCGGCTCGGGATCGCCCAGGGGAGGGTGGCCTGGCCGGACTACCGGGACTGCCTGGCCGACCTGATCGAGGAGCGGTTCGGATCCCGCGACCGGTTCTGCGAGCAGGCCGGCCTGGACCCGGAGCACCTGAGCCGGGCTCTCGCCAGCCGCGCGGAGCTCTCCCTCCGGAGCATGCGGCGGATCCTCGATGCCCTCCGCGCCGCCCCGGCGATCCGGCCGGAGGAGGAAGTCACACGCCAGTCGGACGGCGGGCCTTTCCGTCCTCCCCCATGAAGGAGCGATGAACGAGCCGTTTCCGGTGCCGATCGCCGTGACGAGCCGCACCGGAGATCTGGTGCCTTGATGACAGGAGATCGACATGAAAGGATCACTTCTATTTATGCCTGGAATAGCAGAAAAAATATGCTACACTCACCCCATGAAACGCACATCCGTAGAGATCGACGAAGAACGCCTGGCCCGAGCCCAAGAGGTGCTGGGGACCAGGGGAATCAAGGACACGATCGACCGGGCCCTGGAGGAGGTGCTCCGGGCCGCCCTCAAACGCCGGCTCGCCGAGCGCGTGCGCTCCGGCGAGGGGATCGACCGGAGCGACGAGCTGCTGGAGGCGAGCCGCAGGTGGCAGCGGTGAGCCTGGTTCTCGCCGACACCAGCGCGTGGCACCGGGCCGCGCATGCCGAGATCGCGGAAGCGTGGGAGCGCCTGCTCCGGACCGATGCGCTCGCCACCTGCTCGCAGGTCCGGCTGGAGATCCTGTACTCGGCCCGGAGCGCCGAGGACTACGACCAGCTCGCCGAGGAGCTCCTGGCGCTCCATCAGCTCCCGTGCGGGGCGGCGCAGCTCGAGCGGGCGCTGGAGGTGCAGGCGGCGCTGGCCCGGAAGGGGGGTCTCCATCACCGGAGCGTGAAGATCGCCGACCTGGTCATCGCCGCCACCGCCGAGGCGGCCGGGGCGGTCCTGTGGCACTACGACGCGGACTACGACCGGATCGCCGAGGTGACGGGCCAGGCGGCGGAGTGGATCGCGGAGCGGGGGTCGTTGTGAGGCGGCGGACGGTCAGTGGGCCGAGCCGGGGGGCCGGCAGGCCGAACGTCGGCGCGCCTCATGCCCGCCGGCGTTTCTTCGCCTTGCCGGCCCGGTCGTGGAGTGGCTCGGAGAGCTCCCGCACCCGGGCCTCGAGGCGCCGGGCCAGGCGGTCGGTCTCGGTGCCTTCCGCGGCGGCCTCCTCCACCATCCGGACCAGGGCGCTCCCCACCACCACGCCGTCGGCGATCCTCCCCACGGCGTCCACCTGCTCGGGGCTGGAGATGCCGAAGCCGACCGCCACCGGCAGGTCGACCTTCTTGCGCACCCGCTTGACCTCCTTCGGCAGGGTCCTGGTCAGCAGCTCCTGCTCGCCGGTGACCCCGGTGCGGGAGACGTAGTAGACGAAGCCGCTCGAGTGGGCGCCCACCGCCTTCATCCGGTCTCTCGTGCTGGTGGGGGCCAGCAGGAAGATCCGGTCCAGCCCGGCCTTGCGGAGCGCCGGCAGGTACTCCTCGTCTGCCTCCTCCGGCGGCAGGTCCACGCACAGCACGCCGTCCACGCCGGAGCTGGCGGCCTGCTCGGCGAACAGCTCCACGCCCCGGGCGCGGATCGGGTTGAAGTAGCTGAACAGCACCACCGGCACCCCCAGCTCGTCCCGGTGCCGGGCCACCACGTGCAGGATGCCGGCGAGGCGGGTGCCGGAGGCGAGCGCCCGGGTCGCCGCCCGCTGGTTGACGGGGCCGTCGGCGATGGGATCGGAGAACGGCACTCCCAGCTCGATGAGGTCGGCGCCGCCGTCCACCAGGGCCTGCATCAGCGCGGGCAGGCTCTCCAGGTCCGGGTCGCCGGCCATGAGGAACGGGATGAAGGCCGCGCGCCCCTCCTCGGCGCACCGTTCGAAGACCCGGTCGATGGCGCTCATCGGCTCTCTCCTTCGTCGTCCTCGTGGTGGTCGTCCTCGCCGGTCCCGGCCTCGATCTCCGCCGCTTCCGCGCCCTCGTCCGCCATCGGGTGGGGGCTCCGCACGGCCCGCACACCCGGCGGGGGCGCGAGGCCGGCCGGCTCGGTCGGTTCCAGGGGCTCGGCCGGCTCGACGCCGTGGAGCTCCGGGCCCGCGGACGTCACTCCGCCGGTCGACGGCTCGTCGTGGTCGTCGTCCCGCTCCCCGCCGGCGGACTTCGGGTCGTGGGCGCCGTGGGGGCGCTCCCGCGGCGCGGCCCGTTCGATCTCGTCGCTCCGCAGCGCGAACAGTCGCCGGCGATCCTCGGCGATCGCCTCGTCCCGCACCTCCTCCTTCGACCGGGCCCGCTGGTCGTACTCGAGCACCGACTCCACGTCCTTGTCGCCCCGGCCGGACAGGTTCACCAGGATCACGTGCTTCGAGGTCAGCCGGGGGGCGTGGCGCTGGACCTCGGCGATGGCGTGGGCGCTCTCGAGGGCGGGCAGGATGCCCTCGGTGGCGGCGAGCAGGTGGAAGGCGTCGATCGCCTCCGCGTCGGTGGCGGAGGTGTACTCCACCCGGCCCGCGTCGTGGAGCATCACGTGCTCCGGCCCCACCGCCGGGTAGTCGAGCCCGGCCGAGACCGAGTGGGTGGTGGAGATCTGACCCTCCTCGTCCTGGAGCACCAGGGTGCGGGTGCCGTGGAGCACGCCGAGGGAGCCGCCCCGGAAACGGGCCGCGTGCTCCCCCAGCTCCTCGCCCGTGCCGCCGGCCTCGACGCCGATCAGGCGCACCCGCTCGTCCTCCAGGAAGGCGGTGAAGATGCCGATGGAGTTGGAGCCGCCGCCGACGCAGGCCACCACCAGGTCCGGGGCGTGCTTGCCCTCGCGCTTGCGGATCTGCTTCCGGGCCTCGTCGCCGATCACCCGGTGGAAGTCCCG
>JASFUJ010000531.1:0-3595 GCA_050050355.1 Acidobacteriota bacterium | reverse complement strand
CGGCGCCGGGCCACGGGGTGACCTCCAGGGCCACCCCCCGGCCTTCGAGCGCCAGGCGCTCGGTGACGGCCCCGGTCCGCACGGTCAGCTCACCGCTCAGGTGGTCGCCGATCCCGGCCGGCGCGAAACGCACCGACACGGTGCAGCTCGCCCCCCCGGCCAGCATCCGCGGGCAGTCGTGGGTCTGGTCGAACGGCCCCGAGACGCCGACGGCGTCGACCGCCACCGGCGAGCTCCCCGGGTTGGCGAGGGTGACCGGGAACGGGGCGCTCGCCGTGCCCACCGGCTGGTCCGGGAAGTCGAGGCCCCGCGGCGAGACCACGATCCGCCCCGGCACGAACCCGGTGCCCGAGAGGGGGATCTGCACCGGCAGACCGCCGCCGGCCGCCGGGTCGCTGGTGTCCAGCAGCAGGCTGCCGGCGCGGTCGCCCACGGCGGTCGGGCTGAACGAGACCGAGACCGCGCAGCTCTCCCCCGGGTCGAGGAAGTCCGGGCAGCCGGCGGCGACCGCGAAGTCCTCGCCGATCGTCTGGGCGTCGCGGACCCCGAGCGGAGCGTCCCCGCGGTTGGTGAGCACCACCTGGCGCGGCGCGCTGGTGGTGCCCAGGGGTCGGGCGCCGAAGACCAGGGCGTCCGGCGTGGTCGACAGCTCGGGCGCCGGCTCCGGCACCGGCTCGCCGCCGGTGCGGAACACCTGGACGCTGCCCGAGTTCACCGAGGCCGCCACCAGCCGCTCGAGCGCCCCGGAGACCGCCACGCCGGCGGCGGTCTTGAGCTCGCCGAGGCCACCGCCGTAGGTGCCCACCACCTCCCGGGGCGTGCCGTCCGGATCGAAGCTCTGGACCCAGTCCTGGAACGAGTCGCTGGCCCAGATCACCCCGTCCGGCGCCACGTCGACGTCGTCGAGCCGGACGAACCGCCCGACGCCGCCGCCCAGGCCGCCGAAGGAACGGATCAGGGCGCCGGTCAGCGCATCGAAGACCTTGATCATGCCGTGGCCGGAATCGGCCACGACGACCTCGCCGCCCGGCGCCACCGCCACGCCCCCCGGGGAGCGGAGCTCGGCCGCGCCGTCGCCCACCGTCCCGAACGCGTGCAGGCGCCGGCCCGCGGCGTCGTGGACGACCACCCGGCCGGAGGTCCTGTGGAGCGTCACGTAGCGCTGGCGGACGGCGTCCACCGCCACGTCCGCTACCGCGCCGACCCGGGGCTCGACCTCGAGCTGCAGCAGGCTCCGGCCCGCCCGGTCGACGACCTCCGCGCCGTGCACCGTCCCCACCAGGAGGTCGCCCGCCCAGTCCACCGCCACCGCGGTCACGCCCGGGAGCTCCAGGCGGTAGACCGGCTCGCCGGAGAACAGGTTGACCACCCCGATGCCGCTCCGGGCCCGGTCGGCCGCATAGACGTCCCCGAAGTCGTCGATCGCCAGCCGGTGGGGCGTCGAGAGCCCGCGGACGAGGGCCCGCTCGGCCGCCGCGTCGCTCACCGCCACCTGGACGGTGCCGGCGTCGCTGGCGCCGCCCGGGTCGCTCGCCGTGCAGGTGACCGTCGCGATGCCGGGCCGGTCGCTGGTCAGGGTCGCCTCGGCGCTGCCGGCGCCGGAGGCTTCCGGCGTGACCGTGCCCAGGTCGCTGGCCCAATCGAAGGTGACGGGGTCGCCGTCCGGATCGCCGGCGGCGCACGCGAGCCGCGCCTCCTGGGCCGTGTAGACCCGGCCGGGCGACGCGGTGACCGAGGTCACGCTCGGCGCGGCGTTCGGATCGAGGGAGACCAGCACGTCGACGCTGGAGGTGACGGTCTCGCGGCCGCCGCACAGGAAGTTGCCGCTGTCGGACAGGCTGACCTCGAGGGTGTAGGTGCCCTCGGCAGCCGGCGCCTGCCAGGTGGCGGAGGCCGTGTAGGGCGACCCGGTCGTCCCGTCGTCGGTCGCGACGATCGTCCCCCCGGTGGCCGTCCACAGGGTCAGGTCCGAGCGGATGGTCTGGCCGCAGCCCCCCGTGCAGGTGCTCGGACAGTCCGGGTCGTGGGCCTGGACGGTCACGATGGCCGTGCCGCCCGGCGCCACCACTCCCGGCGAGGCGGCGAGGTCGTCGATCACCGGCGCCGCGGCGTGGGCAGGGGCCGTCCCCGACAGCAGAGCCGCCACCGTCGCGAGAGCGGCCACGGCGGCAATGCCGGACGGACGCAGCCGCGCGGACGGACGCCGCCGCGCGGATAGACGTTTCCAGTGTGCCGTCCCCATCGTCAGAGCTGGCTCCTTTCCCTCCGAGACTCGGACAAGTGACCGTTTTAGTAAAGCTCTCTTCGGGTGGGGCCGACCCACGCCGATGGGTGGCGCCGCGGACCCGTGCGGTCTGTACAGTGCGCCCATGCTCCAGGGAGGGCGAGGGAGATGATCAAGAAGCGCGCCATCGCGGGAATCCCCGGGTGCGGGGTGGCGCCGGCGCCGGGCGCCCTCTTCCTGGCGGTCGCCGTGGTCACCGCGACCCTCGCCGCCGCGCCGGCCGCAGCCCAGGAGCCCGCCGAGCACCCGCGGCTGGTGAGCGTCGAGGCGGCCCGCTGCACCGCCTGCCACGGCGACCTGGTCGAGGACCGGAGCGTCGTCCACCCGCCGGCGGCCGACGACTGCACCACCTGCCACGACTTCCAGATCGACGACGCCGGCACCCGGGTCGCGCTGATGGACGCGCCGCCCTCCCTGTGCGTGCTCTGCCACGACGAGGAGGCCGAGGCCAACGGCGAGGTGGCGACGCCCCACGTCCCGGTGGTCGACACCTGTCTCAACTGCCACGACCCCCACGCGGCCGACCGGCCCAGCCTGCTGCTGGACGCCCAGCCCGATCTGTGCGCCGTGTGCCACGACGTGGAAGGCCTCCAGGAGGTCCACGGGGGCCAGCTCACCGACGGGGTGACCTGCACCGCCTGCCACGAGCCCCACGGCTCCGAGAGCCCCTCCATGCTGGCCGCGGCCGAGCTCCACCCGCCGTTCGAGGACGGCACCTGCACGGCCTGCCACCGCCCGCCGTTCGGCAACCGGATCCGCCTCCAGGCCCGGGGCGAGGAGGTCTGCTCGGCCTGCCACGGCGAGATGTCCGAGCCGGACGACGCCAGCGTCCACGCGGCGCTCACCGGCGACCGTCGGCGCGCCGGCTGCCTGAGCTGCCACGACCCGCACATGAGCTCCGAGGCGCCGCTCCTCCAGCAGCGGGTCCCCGAGGTCTGCGCCCAGTGCCACGAGCCGATCCTCGACGCGGTGCGCGCGGACACCGGCCACGCAGTGGGCGAGGACTGCACCTGGTGCCACCGGCCCCACTCCTCGCCGGAGCCGCGGCTGCTCACCGCCCGTCCGCCGGGGCTGTGCGGCGACTGTCACGACATCGGGGGCGAGGAGCTGACCGCGGCCCACCTGGGCGCCGACCTCACCGGCCTCGACTGCCTGGCCTGCCACTCGCCCCACGGCGCCGGCAACCCCAGCCTCCTGGCGCAGACGCTCCACCCGCCGGTCCTCGACGGCTGCGACCTGTGCCACGAGGGCGCCTCCGACGCCCTGATGGAGGACGGCGAGTCCGCCCTCTGCTTCTACTGCCACGCGGAC
>JASFUJ010000530.1:0-3595 GCA_050050355.1 Acidobacteriota bacterium | reverse complement strand
CATGGCGCCCACGTTCAGGGCCAGCTTGAGCCCCGCTCCCGCCCCTTCGGCGGCGGCGTCGATGACGTTGACGTACGGCGTCTTGACCTCGACCCGCACGTCGCCCGCGGTGACGCTCTCCTCCGTCTCCGGGAACATCAGCTTGGCCATCACCAGCGCCGCCGGGGCGGACATGACGCTCGCCGAGATCAGGTGTCCGGCGGAGACGCCCATCCCCACGTAGGCGGCGAGCACCCCGCCGGCGATGGTGGCGAAGCCGCCGGTCATCACCGCCATCAGCTCGGACATGGTCATGTCCTTCACGTAGGGCCGCACCAGGAGCGGCGCCTCGGTCTGGCCGACGAAGATGTTCCCCGAGGCCGAGAGGGACTCGGCGCCGGAGGTGCCCATCAGGCGCATCATCACGAAGGCGAACCCCTTGACCACCTTCTGGATCAGCCCCACGTGGTAGAGGACCGCGATGAAGCTGGAGAAGAAGATGATCGTGGAGAGCACCTTGAAGGCGAAGTAGTGGTCCTTGAAGTCGTCGCCGAAGATGAACTGCGAGCCGGCGTCGGCGAAGTCGAGGAAGGCGGTGACCACGTCGCTCATCCACAGGAAGAAGGCCTGCCCCCACGGGGTCTTGAGGATCACCACCGCGAACACGACCTGGAGCAGGGTGCCGACGATCACCGTGCGCCAGTTGATCGCCCGGCGGTTCGTGGAGAGCCCGTAGGCGATCCCCAGCATGACCACCATCCCGAGCAGGCCGATCATCGGTCGCCTCTCCGGCGGGGGTGCGGGCTCTCGGCCCTCCGCAAGATGTGCAGCATCGCCGGGGGAGCGTACCCCGCCCGCTCCGGCATGACAAGACGGTGACACCCCCGGTGGAGGAGCCCAAGAGGGTGAACTGCGGGGCGGGGGTCCCCGACCCGCCCGCCGGCGGGTACAATGCCCCGGACCGTCCGCCATCCATCAGGGAGGAGCATCACCTCAGGGAGGGAGTCGTCCATGACCGACCAGAGCCGCTCGCGCCCCATCCGCCACGGGGCGTATCCGGAGATCACCTGGCCCGCGATCCTCGTGGGCTACGGCATCGGCGCCCTGATCGCCCTGTCGATCGGCTACCTGAGCCTGAAGCTCGGGTTCTCGATCGAGGGCTCGGAGCTCGCCGCCATCCTCGGCTTCGGCGTGCTGCGGGGCGTCATGCGCCGGAGCTCGATCATCGAGAACAACATCCAGCAGACCCTGGCCTCCGGCGTCAACGGGGCCTCGGCCGGCATGATGTTCTCGGTTCCGGCCATCTTCATCCTCGGCTACGAGGACTTCTCCTACACCCTGGTGATCCTCGGCTGCATGGCCGGCGGCATCCTGGGGATCGCGTTCATCATCCCGCTGCGCAAGCAGATGATCGACTTCGACCGGCTGGCCTACCCGGGCGGGATCGCCACGGCGGCGGTGCTCAAGGCGCCGGGAGCAGGCATCCGCAAGGCCTGGCTGCTTCTGGCCGGCGCGGCGCTCTCCGGGGTCGTCCACTTCGCCACCCTGCACTTCGAGTTCGAGAACTGGAACCTGGGCGCCGCCGTCGGCATGCCGGACTACATGAACGGCATCTGGTACCTGTCGCTGCTGACCGTCGGCGTCGCCTTCCTGGCCGGCAAGGGGGGCTTCTTCTTCATCGTCGGCGGCTACGTCTGCTACTGGGTGCTGGCGCCGATCCTGGCCAACACCGGCGCCCTGCCCGACCCGGCGGTCTACGCCGAGGCGGGGGTCGCCGACTGGCTGCGGCTGACCCTGTTCCGGCCGGTGGGGATCGGCATGCTGGTGGGCGGGGCGCTCACCGGCATCGTGCTCGCCCTGCCCCTGGTGGCGAGCGCCATCAAGAGCATGCAGGCCGCGGCCCGGACCAAGGGCGTGGTCTCTCGGGACGAGATGCCCATCAAGTTCCTGTACATGGCCGTGGGGGGCGCGCTGGTGGCGCTGCTGGTGATCGCCTTCCTCTCGGTGGACGAGATCGGCCTGCCCCGGGCGGCGGGCATGGCCGTCCTCGGGACGCTCTGGATCTGGGTCGCGGGGGTGGTGCTCTCCGAGTGCATCGGCCGCACCAACTGGTCGCCGCTCTCCGGGATGACCCTGATCGGGGTGACCATCCTGATCTTCGTGGCCAGCGGCATGAGCGACCAGGCGACGGTGGTCGCGGCCATCGTGGTCGGCGCCGCCATGTGCGTGGCCATGGCCCAGGCCACCGACCTGATGCTCGACCTCAAGACCGGCTACCTGGTCGGCGCCATCCCGAAACGCCAGCAGACCGCCCAGTTCCTCGGGGTCTGGCTCGGGCCGATCCTGGTGATGGGGCTGATCATCGTGCTGCACCAGGCGTACGGTCTCGGCGGCGAGAAGATCCCCGCGCCCCAGGGCCAGGCCCTGGCGGCGGTGATCGAGGGCATCCTGGGAGGCGACGTCCCGATCGGCAAGTACGCCGCCGGCGCCGGGCTGGGGGCGCTGCTCTCGGCCTCCGGCATCGGCGGCCTCGGGGTGCTCGTCGGCCTCGGCTTCTACCTGCCGTTCAACATCGTGCTCACCTACACCATCGGCACCCTGCTGCGGCTCGCCTCCGACCGCTTCATGGGAACCGAGTTCTCCGAGGACACGGGCGTGCCGATCGCGGCCGGCCTGATCGTCGGCGAGGCCCTGGTGGGGGTGGCTTTCTCGCTCATCGTCGTCTTCGGCGCGTGACCGCCCGATCAGAAGGAGGAGAGAGATCATGCGAGCCACCGGATACCTGCTGATCACCCTCGGCTTCCTGGCCGGGTCCTACTTCGCCGTGCGCCAGCCGGAGGGCGTGCCCCTCGGGGCCTACCTGGGCTCCCTGGTCGTCGGCGTCGCCGGCGTGGTCCTCGTCCAGATCGCCACCCGCCGGGCCGCCCGCCACGTGGACCGGCTGGCCGAGGACATGGAGACCCTCGAGGCGAGCCTCGGCCGGGTCGTGGGGAACGTGGAGACCCTCGACCGGGACAAGGGGTCGATCGACGTCTACGACCTCAAGAACCGGATCGACCACCTCTTCCCCGTGGACCTGGACGCCTTCGTCCGGGCGCGGGAGTCGATCATCCACCGCCACGGCCTCCAGGCCTACGCCGACGTGATGAACCCGTTCGCCGCCGGCGAGCGCTACCTCAACCGGGTGTGGTCGACCTCGACCGACGGCTACATCGACGAGGCCCACGTCTACCTGGGCCGGGCCCACGAGCAGTTCGAGCACGCGCTGGAGATCCTGCGCGGGCTGGGTTCCCCGGGGTCCGGCGACGCGGGAGCCGGGCAGAGGATCTGAGCGTGCGCGTCCTGTTCGTCTGCCTGGGCAACATCTGCCGCTCCCCCACGGCGGAGGCGGTCATGAGGAGCCTGATCGCCGAGCGGGGGCTGGACGGCCGGGTGGAGGTGGACTCCGCCGGCACCATCGCCTACCACGCCGGCGACGGGGCCGACGAACGGATGCAGCGGGCCGCCGCCGAGCGCGGGTACGCCCTGGAGAGCATCGCCCGGCAGGTGGAGCCGGAGGACTTCGAGCGCGCCGACCTGATCGTGGCCATGGACCGGTCCAACGTCGAGGACCTGG
>JASFUJ010000529.1:0-3604 GCA_050050355.1 Acidobacteriota bacterium | reverse complement strand
CCGCGGTGAACGCCGTGGCGGCGAGGATCACCGGGTAGTCGCGAGCGAGGATCGCCTGGAACGTGGCCCGTCCGAGGCCCGGCCAGGAGAAGACCACCTCGAGGATCAGGCTGCCGTTCAGCAGGCCAGGGAACGACAGGCCGAAGAGCTGCACGATCGGCACCAGGACGTTGCGCAGGGCGTGGAGCCAGATCACCCGCCGCTCGGAAAGCCCCTTGGCGCGGGCCGTGCGGATGTAGTCCTCCTCCAGGACCTCGATCATCGTGTTGCGGACGAAGCGCACGGTACCCCCGCACAGGGCCAGCCCGAGGGTGAGCGCGGGCAGTGCCAGGTGCGCCAGGAGATCGGCGGCCTGACCGGCGGTGCCGAGGTCGTGGGCGTTCACCGAGCGCATGTGGCCGGTCGGGAAGACGGGCAGCTTGTAGCTGAAGAGGAGGATGGCCATGAGCCCCATCCAGAACACGGGCATGGAGTAGAGGAGCAGTGACGCCACCCGGATCCCGCCGTCGATCCGGGAGCCCCTGCGACGCGCGGCGGCGATGCCCAGCGGCACCCCCACTCCGTACTGGACCATGATCGCCGCGAAGGCGAGGATCGCCGTGGCGGGCAGGAAGTCGAACAGCACGTCGGCGGCCGGTCTGCCGAAGACCAGCGAGGTTCCCCAGTCGAACCGCAGGACCACGGCGCGCAGCCAGGAGACGTACTGGACCGGCAGCGGCCGGTCGAGACCGTAGGCTTCCCGCAGGCGCTGGGCCGCCTGCGCGTCGGTCGCGTCGCCGGTGAGCACGATGGCCGGGTCGCCCGGCGCCAGGTGGATCAGGAAGAAGGTGAGAGTGAGGACGAGGTAGATGAGGAGCAGCGAAGCGGCGATGCGCCGCAGTGCGACCGAGATCATTCCGCGCCGCTTTCCGATGACCTCCCCGGCGGGAGGGCGATCACTCCTCCGGCGGCTCCAGCCACCACTCGCGCAGGTACCAGTAGGTGCTCAGCAGGTTGGCCTGGACGTCGTGCAGGCGCCGGCTCTGTCCGTTGACGCGCTGAGACTCCCACATGAAGGTCATCGGCTGGTCCCGGTGGAGGACCTCCTGGATCCGGAGCAGGATCGGCTCCGCCTCGGCCAGGCTCGGCAGACTCTCCATCTGCTCGATCAGGCGGTCCACCTCCGGGTTCGAGTAGCCGGACGTGTTCCAGCCGCCACCGATACTGCTCGAGTGGAAGGCGTAGCGGAGCTCGAGGGTGGTCGGCATCCCGAACGCGTTGAAGGCCGCCTCGAAGTTCCGGTTGAGCAGCCGGGAGGTCATGGCGTTGAACTCCAGGACCCGCGGGCGGGCTTCGATCCCGACCCGCGCGAGCTGATCCTGGATCATCACCACCGCGTCGAGCCGCGCCTGGTTGCCCTGGTTGGTGATCAGGTCGAAGGCGAAGGGGACCCCGTCGCGGTCCAGCACCCCGTCGCCGTCGCTGTCCGTCCAGCCCGCATCCGCGAAGATCTGGCGCGCCCGCTCCGGATCGTAGGGCCACGGCTCGATGGCGTCGTTGTGGGCCCAGGCGTTGGAGATGATCGGCGAGGTGGCCACCCGCGCGTACTCCTTCCACAGGGTGTCCACGATGAGCTGCCGGTCGATGGACATGGTCAGGGCGCGTCGGACCGACGCCGAGGAGAACATCGGCTGATCCATGTTCCAGGAGACGTGGGCGTAGAGGCGGTGCCAGAAGGGGGCGATGCGCGCGATCGAGGAGCTCCGGATCCGCTCCACGTCGGTGATCGGCACCTGCTCGACGACGTGGAGGTCCCCGTTGAGGAGCTGCGTCACCTGGTTCGAAATGTCCGGGATCAGCCGGAACACCACCCGGTCCAGATAGGGGAGCTCCGGATCGAAGTAGCTCTCGTTGCGCACCAGCACGACCTCCTCCTGCGGCTTCCAGCGCTCCAGGGTGAACGGGCCGGAGACCACCAGGTTGTCGAGGAAGAAGTCGGCGTTGGAGCGCCACCGGTCGAACGGGAGCTCGCCCCAGGCGTGCTTCGGGAGGATCACCCCCTCTACGGTCGCGTTGAGCTGATAGGGCGAGACCCGCTTGTAGCGGAAGGTGACGGTGTGGGGGTCGACCACCTCCACGTCCCGGATGTTCTTCTTGAGGTAGGCGCCCCCGTAGGCCACGTCCGGATCGATGTGGGCGAGCCAGGTGAACCGGACGTCCTCGGCCGTGATCGGCACGCCGTCGCTCCAGACCGCGTCCTCCCGCAGGTGGAACGTCAGGGACAGGTGGTCGTCCGACCAGGTGTAGGACTCGGCGAGCTCGGGCCCCCAGCTCGGGGGACCGTCCTCGAAGTCCGGGTTCTCGTCCAGGAGATGGAGGAACATCTGGAAGTGGACGTCGTCGGAGGTCCGGGTCCCAGCCGAGATCGCCTCGTTGACGCCCTCGATGTCGCCGATCGTACCGATCACGACGGTGCCGCCCCGGTGGGGGGTCCGGGTGGCGGTCTCCCCGGCGCGCCCCTCCGCCTCGGGTGCCGTCTCCTCGGCCGGTCCGCAGGCCCAGGAGAGGGTCAGGACCAGCCCCAGCGTCAGCGCCAGGCCCAGGTTCTGGACCCCGGGACGGGGCCGGACGTTCGCCCGCGCCTGGCGGAGGCGACGGAAGAGAGTGGTTTCGCGCATCGGGGGGAGCCCTTCGGGGGTTGGCGGAATCGTACTCGTACCGCCCGAAGCCGGTCAAACCCGTCCACCCGGCCGGAGGGAGCCGAACGCAAGACGGCCCCGCCGCCGGGGGGCCGGAGGCGGGGCCGTTCGGTCCGGGGATCGGGCGCCCGTCAGGAGATCTCGATCTTGCGCGGCTTGGCCTCTTCCTGCTTCGGAATGGCGATCCGCAGCACGCCGTCGGCGAAGGCCGCTTCGACCTTGTCCGCCTGGACGTTCGACGGCAGGTGGAAGGAGCGCTGGAAGACTCCGTAGGCGCGCTCGATCCGGTGGAAGCTCTCCTTCGTCTCGTCGCGCTCGAACCGGCGCTCGCCCTTGACGGTCAGGACGTTGTCCTCCAGGGTGATCTGCACGTCGTCCTTGGCCAGGCCGGGCAGCTCGGCGAAGAGGGTCAGCCGGTCGTCGCTCTCGGCGATGTCGACCGCCGGGGTCCAGCTCCGGCTGGACATCTCTTCGCTCTCCTCGCCCGTGTAGGCGTCTCCGAACGCCTGCTCGAAGAGCCGGTTCACGCGCTGGCGCAGGAGGTCGCTCCCCGGGCTCCACCGTGTGATTCCTCGCTGCATGTGTCTCTCCTCCTTGGATTCCGGTTGTCACTCGAAGGTCGTCTCGAACGCGTGCGCTCGTCCGGTGTCGGCGCGCGATTGGCCGGAGCCGGTCCCGGACCTTCGGCGGGTCCGGCTCTCGGGGCGCAATCATCACAAGAGAACACTCAGGTTTGAGGTCGTATTCCGGGTCGGCCTGAAATCTTAGTCGATTTTACTCAGGTCCGACCGCGGGGCTCCGCCGTCCCCGCGCTCTTTCACCCGGCCGGTGGTATCGTTCGGCCGTGCGCCACGCCCGCTCCAGGAGCTCTCCCACCTTCCGCCGCACCGTGCTCGCCCTCGTGGCCCTGGGCCTGGTCGTGGTCT
>JASFUJ010000528.1:0-3607 GCA_050050355.1 Acidobacteriota bacterium | reverse complement strand
CCGGTTCGGTGGAGCCGTCGGACGTGCCGCCCTCGGAGGCGCCGGGAGCCCCGGCCGGTGGGCCGCCCTCCTGCGAGGCGAGCCAGAGCGCCGAGCCCGGCACCGCCACCGCCGCCGCCCCGACCCCCAGGGCCTTCAGGAAGGTCCGCCGGCTGCCTCGTCCTCGCTCGTCGGAGCTCATCTCGGCCACGATCCTACTACTGGCCCCGACCCGACCCGGACCCGACCCCGACTTGGCCCGGACTTGGCCCCGACCTGGCCCGGATGTCGCATACTCTCCGGGCATGACAACTCTCGGAAACATCCTCTGGTTCGTCCTCGGCGGCTTCCTGATCGTGCTGGGCTACCTGCTCGGCGGGATCGTGCTCTGCCTGACCATCGTCGGCATCCCGTTCGGCGTCCAGTCGTTCAAGATCGCCGGCGCCGTGGCGGCGCCGTTCGGCAAGCGGGTGGTCGAGCGCGAGAGCGCGTCCGGCTGCACCGCGGTGATCCTCAACGTGATCTGGATCATCCTGCCCGGCGTCGAGCTCGCCGTCGCCCACCTGACCCTGGCCGTGCTCCTGGCCCTCACCATCATCGGCATCCCGGCCGCCCGCCAGCACATCAAGCTGGTGCCCCTGGCGCTCATGCCCTTCGGCCGCGGCATCGAGCCGGCGGACGGCGGCGAGACCCGGTCGCTGAGCACCGGCTGAGGGCGACCACAGGGGCCGGCGCCGGGAACCTTCGCGCCCCCTTCGACGTCCTCCCGTCAGTGGCAGAGTGCTGGCAGGCCGTGAGCCACCGTGAAACAGACCGCGGTGGCCCGGCGTATTGCCTGCGCAACGAACCACCGACCATCGGCCCGAACACCCGATCCGGAGGACCGCCCCCATGCCCTCGATGCCCTCCATGCCCTCGATGCTCCGCGACATCCGCTACGCCGTCCGCCGCCTGGGCGCCCGGCCCGGCTTCACCGCCGTGGCCGTGATCTCCCTCGCCCTCGGGATCGGGGCGAACACGGCGGTCTTCACCCTGCTCGACGACCTGCTGTTCGCCGACCCGGGCTTCGAGGACGTGGACTCCCTGGTCGAGATCTACCCGGCCGAAGGCGGCCGGGTGGGGCTGAACGCCCTCTCCTACCCGGAGCTGGACGACGTCCGG
Source organism: Acidobacteriota bacterium (assembly GCA_050050355.1). Taxonomy (GTDB): domain Bacteria; phylum Acidobacteriota; class Thermoanaerobaculia; order Multivoradales; family DATKCC01; genus JASFUJ01. The sequence goes on along the minus strand of JASFUJ010000528.1, from coordinate 2,467 downwards.
GAGGGGACGGAGGAGGTCTTCAGCGGCGTCGCGGCCACCAGCCTGACGCTGGTCCAGTGGGATCCACGGGTGCCGGGGGAGCACGAGAGCGAGAGCCTGGCGGCGGAGATCGTGAGCGGCGACTACTTCGACCTGCTCGGCCTGGAGCCGGCCCTCGGGCGCGGCTTCCTGCCGGAGGAGGACCGGGTGCCGGACGCCCACCCGGTGGTGGTGATCAGCCAGGGGCTCTGGAAGCGGGCCTTCGGCGCCGATCCGGACGCCCTCGGCGAGACGCTCCGGCTCAACGGCCGGCCGTACACGGTGGTCGGCGTCGCCCGGCCGGACATGCACACCGTCATCCCCGGCATCGCCACCGATGTCTGGGCGCCGTCCATGATGGTCAACCACCTGAACGGCTTCGGCGGCGACATGCTGGAGTCCCGGGGCAGCCACAACCTGTTCGCCAAGGGCCGGCTGCGCCCGGGCGTGAGCCTGGCCCAGGCCCAGGACGCCCTCGACCGGGTCACCGCCCGGACCCACGAGGAGCACTCGGAGTACGCGGACGACTGGAGCCTGCTGGGGGTGCCGACCGCCGACGTGGGCATCCACCCGCTCTTCGACCGGGTGCTCTACCCGGCGAGCGCGGTGCTGCTGGCGGTGGTGGCGATGGTGCTGCTGATCGCCTGCGTCAACCTGGTCTCGTTCCTCCTGGCCCAGGCCGCCGACCGGAGGAAGGAGATCTCGCTCCGCCTGGCCCTGGGCGCCGGCCGGCGGAGCCTGATCCGCCAGCTCCTGACCGAGACGGTCCTGATCTCCCTGGCCGGCGGCGTCCTCGGGATCGCCCTGGCGGTCTGGGGCCTCCAGGTCATGGCCGAGGTCAAGCCGCCGGTGGCGGTGCCCATGGACCTGAGCGTCTTCCCCGACGCCGGGGTGCTCGGCGCCAGCCTGGCCCTCGCCCTCGTCGCCGGGCTTCTGTTCGGGCTGCTGCCGGCGCTCCGGAGCACGCGCCCCGACCTGACCACGGCGCTCAAGAGCGACGGGCTGGCGGACGGGAGCGAGCGGATGGGCCGCCGCTGGGGTCTCCGGGGAGCGCTGGTGGTCGGCCAGGTGGCCGTCTCGCTCTGCCTGCTCACCGGCTCCGGCCTCTTCCTGCGGAGCCTCCAGGCGGCCCAGTCGGTCGACCCGGGCTTCGGCCACGAGCCGACGGCCATCGTCACCCTCGGCCTCCTCCCCTCGCGCCACGACGAGGAATCGGCCACCCGCACCCTGGAACGGCTGACCGACGAGGCGGAGATCCTGCCCGGCGTCCGGGCGGTGGGGATCGTCGACAACCTGGCCCTGGGCGGCACCAGCTTCAACGGCCGCACGGTGAACGTGGACGGGGTCGAGCCGCCGCCGGGCCGCGACGGCCACCTGATCGACGCGGTGGTGGTGGACGGCGACTACTTCGACGCCGCCGGCGTGCCGCTCGTGGCCGGGCGCACGTTCGACCCCCGGGACGAGCCGAACGCCCAGCCGGTGGTGATCGTGAGCCAGGCCATGGCCGAGCGGTTCTGGCCTGGAGAAAGCGCCCTCGGCCGGGAGGTGGTGCACACCGAGGGCACCCGCTGGCGGGTGGTCGGTGTGGCCCGGGACACCAAGGTGCGGACGATCGGCGAGGCGCCGACGCCCTACCTGTACCTGCCGCTGTCCCAGAACCCCCGCTACCAGGTGCAGGTGCTGGCCCGCACCGCGGCGGACCCCCACGGCATCGCCCGGCGGATCGGCGAGCTCGCCCGCCGGCTGGACCCGGAGGTCCAGGTGATCGAGACCAAGACCGTGGAGGAGCACCTGGGGTTCATGCTCTTCCCCTTCCGCTTCGGCGGCACCCTGCTCTCGATCCTCGGCGCCCTCGCCCTGGTGCTGGCGACCATCGGGCTCTACGGCGTGGTGAGCTACGCCGTCGCCAGTCGCCGGCGGGAGGTGGGCATCCGCATGTCCCTCGGCGCCAGGGCTTCCGAGATGGTCACCCTGATGATGACCGGCGGCCTCCGGCTGGTGGCCATCGGAGCGGCTCTGGGTCTGGGCCTCGCCTTCCTCGCCGCCAGCGCCCTCGACAGCCTGCTCTTCGGCGTCGACCCCCACGACCCGGCCACCTACGCCGGCGTCACCCTGATCCTGGCCCTGGTGGCCGCCGCGGCCTCCCTCGCCCCGGCCCTGCGGGCGAGCCGGGTCGACCCGGTGGAGACGCTGCGGCGGGAGTGAGGGGAAGGGGGGACGGCCGCTCCCTACTCCTCCATCACGAAGACCGCTCCGGCCCGCTCGACCCCGGACGCGAAGTCCCGGAGAGGAGAGCTCGCAGCCACCTCGTCCCGGCCATCACCGTCGAAGTCGCCGGCGGCGACGTCCCAGCCGAACCAGTTCCCCCGGGTGGTCTGGCCGCCGACCGCCGACTCGCTCCTCGACCTGCGGCCGATCACGGGCGAGAGTCCCGTGTGGCAGCCGAAGA
>JASFUJ010000527.1:0-3609 GCA_050050355.1 Acidobacteriota bacterium | reverse complement strand
CTTTACGGACCCCAGGGCCGGTTGGATTGCCGGTTGGATTGCCGCCGCACGAGCTCGCCGGCCTCCGGGCCGTGCAGGGCGAGTCTACGCCAACCCCCGGAGTCCTCCCAACGCCCCCCGGGCGGGGGGGGAAGGGGATCGAGGGGTTGTGGGGGTGATCCGGCCGACTGCTATGCTCTTCCTGCCTTGTTCCGCTTCCTGATCCTGGCCCTGCCGCTCGTCCTCCTCGCCCTCGGCCTGTTCCACTTCGCCGGCGAGGCCCTCGACCTGGCGCTGCCCGGCGAGCTGCCCGCGCCCTATCTGCTGGGCCGGTGGCTCCTCGAGGCCACCGGCCTCACGGCCCTCTACGTGCTGGTCCACGAGCGGGGTCTCGGCCGGTGGTCGGCCGGGCTGGCGGCCTGCTGGACCGCCTGGATCTTCCGCGGGCCGGTGCTCGTCCTCACCATGGGCGACGGGTCGCGGCTGGACTCCGCCGCGTGGTGGCGGCTGATGGTCGGCTGGTTCGTGCTCTACACGGTCTGCGGCCTGATGATGGGGGCGGTGGCCCGCAGCCTGGAGCGGCGCCGGGAAGAGCTCCCGGAGACGGGCGCAGACCGATCGGGGGAGAGGGGGCCTCGGGAGAGCTCCCGGGAGGGTCGGACGAGTCGGACCGAGGGCGGCGGACCGCCTTCGGACGAAGAGCCGGCGGCGCCGGGTCCGGGGAGCGGGACCGACGCGCTGGAAACGATGGGAGAGACGGGGCCGAAGGAGGCGGAATGAGTGGGAAGGTGACCCTGGTGACGGGCGCCAGCTCCGGCATCGGCCGGGAGCTGGCGAAGATCGCCGCGGCCGACGGTGGCACGGTGGTGCTGGTGGCCCGGCGGCGCGAACGGCTCGAGGAGCTGGCCGGCGAGATCGGCGACCGGGCCGAAGTCGTCGTCCACGCGGCCGATCTGTCGGAGGAAGGTGCGCGCCAGGAGCTGGTGCAGGAGATGGAGCGCCGGGGCCTGGCGATCGCCCACCTGGTGAACAACGCCGGCTTCGGCATCGGCGGCCCGTTCCACGCCAACGACGCCGACGCCGAGCGGGGCATGGTCACCCTGGACGTGGCCGCCCTCCACGACCTCTGCGTGCGCTTCCTGCCGGGGATGGTCGGGCGGGGCTACGGCCGGGTGCTCAACGTGGCCTCCACCGCCGGGTACCAGCCCATTCCGTACATGGCGACCTACGGAGCCGCGAAGGCCTTCGTCCTCTCGTTCTCCGAGGCCCTCTGGTACGAGACCCGGGGCACCGGCGTCGCCGTCACCTGCCTGGCGCCGGGCAAGACCGAGACCGAGTTCTTCGAGGACGCCGGCATGGAGGACATCGCCTTCGCCAAAGCGCCGGCGGCCTCGGCGCGGGGTGTGGCGGAGCTCGGGTACCGGGCGATGCTCGCCGGCAAGCGGACCGCGATCCCGGGCTTCCAGAATCGTCTCACGGCGTTGCTGGTCCCCCGCCTGCCGAAGCGACTGGTCCTGACCGTGAGCGCGGCCCTGTTCCGGCCCCGCGGGGATCGGGCGTCCGATTCCGATGGGTCCGGATGAGCCCGGAGAGGACCGCACCTCCGTGAGAATCGCCGCCGTCGGCTCGGCCCTGCCACCCCACGACTACGACCAGGAAACCCTGCTCGCCACCTTTCGGCGGCACTGGGCGAAGCGCCACCACAACCTGGACCGCCTGGAGCAGCTCCACCGCAACGTCCTGGTGGGCGGCCGCCACCTGGCCCTCCCGATCGAGGAGTACGAGACCCTCGAAACCTGGGGGCAGGCCAATGACGCCTGGATTCGCGTGGCCCGGGAGGTGGGCGGGCAGGCCGTGGAACGGGCACTCGCCAAGGCCGGTCTCGGTCCGGACGACGTCGACACGCTGATCACCGTGTCGGTGACCGGCATCGCCACCCCGTCCCTCGACGCGCGCCTGGTGAACCGCCTGGGGCTGAATCCGCGGGTCAAGCGGGTGCCGATCTTCGGTCTCGGCTGCGTGGCGGGAGCCGCCGGGATCGCGCGGGCGGCGGACGCGGTACGGGCCTTCCCCGGGGAGGTGGCGGTCCTGCTGTCGGTGGAGCTGTGCTCGCTGACCCTCCAGCTCCAGGACCTGTCGATCCCCAACCTGATCGCCTCGGGGCTGTTCGGGGACGGGGCGGCGGCGGTGGTGGTGGCCGGGGCGGAGAGGGCCGAGGGCATGAAGGGTTTGGGGCCGCGGGTGGTCGCGACGCGGTCGGTGTTCTATCCGGACACCGAGCGGGTGATGGGGTGGGACATCTCGGAGCGGGGGTTTCAGATCGTGCTCTCGGCCGACGTGCCGGAGGTGACCCGGCGCTTTCTGCGGCGGGACGTCGACCAGTTCCTGGCCGACGAGGGCCTCTCCCGGAACGACATCGGCTCGTGGGTCTGCCACCCCGGAGGCCCCAAGGTGCTCGAGGCCATGCAGGAGGCGCTGGAGCTGCCCGACGACGCCCTCGCTCTCACCTGGCAGAGCCTCCGGGAGGTGGGGAATCTCTCCTCCACCTCGGTGCTGCTGGTCCTCGAGGAGACCCTGGACCGGCACCGCCCGGCCCCGGGCACTCTCGGCCTGCTCCTCGCCATGGGCCCGGGCTTCTGCTCGGAGCTGGTGCTTCTGGAGTGGTGAGCGGGGCGGGGTTGCCCGGCCGGTTTCGGGGTGGAGGGCCGCCGCCCCGAAACCGACCGTCGAACCGGGATGGGTTGTTGGAGTACGTGGTCGGTATAGTTGACCGAGGGATCGTGCCAGACCGGCAACCGCCTCCCTATCCCTTGCTCGAGCCGCAGCCCCTGCCGGCTGTTCTTGTGGCTCGAGAGGGTCGAGGTGAGGGGCGGGTACCGTGTCGTACCCTAAATGAACAGCTCGGGAGCTCTATCGGACACCCTGTGCCCCCAATGACCGCGCCATGCCCCGAGTTTGTTTCCTTTCGTGGTCAGGTTGGCACAGGTGCGTTCGGTGGACCATTGGTGCCAGCGAATTCGCGCTGGATGCCCTCGAGCTCAATGCCCTGACCTTGGAGCCTACGTGATCTACACCTCCGGAGGTGTAGATCACGTAGGCCACCGTCGGGGAAGGTCGAGGAATAGTGCACGAATAGTGCACAGATAGTGCACGATTAGTGCACCAGAGTCCGATTCTTGGATCCTTCACAGCATTCCCCTGGTGTTCCAGCAAAGCCCACCTTCCCTACCGGCTATTTGCGAACCAAAGAGTATTTGGCGCCTCGTCCCCAGCCGATGGACTCCACCAGGCCCAAGCTCCTCAGTTGCGAGAGATCCTTTTGGATCGTCCGCTTGGACCGGGGTTCTCGAAGACAAGAGATGATCTGCCGTAATGCCAGGTCTCCCTCCTCAGCCAGTGCTTGGAGGATTTCTCGTTGCCTGTCGGTCAGGTCGTGGCTCACTCTGTGAGGGGCGATGTAGGCGGCGGGCAAGAACCGGACGGCCACTGCGTCACCGATTTCTACGAATTCCGGTTCAGGATGACCGGCTTCCACGCAGAGCTCCACGATTCGTTGGGTTCCTCTGCCCCAACGCTCGATGAGACCTCGCCGAAACAGCACATCGGCGATCAACGGATTCCTCGGCCGGG
>JASFUJ010000526.1:0-3622 GCA_050050355.1 Acidobacteriota bacterium | reverse complement strand
AGGCCTGAGCGAGAGCGGCCTCCAGGACCTGTCCGCGCTCGTGAGCTTCAAGGCCTTCGAGACCGGCTCCTCCGTGCGCCACCGGGTGGTGGTCTCGGCCGGCGGCCGCACCCCGGTCTCGAACTACCTGGGCGACGGTCCGGTGAGCATCGGCGACGACTCGACGGACGCTCTCTTCCGGCTCGTCTATCAGCTCGAGGTGGGCGGGTTCTACTTCTCCCAGCAGGTGGGCTACGACGTGCGCGGCTCGGACGTGCCCGACGGCATCCCCCTCTACACCGAGGCCGGGTACACCGTGGGCCGGGTGACCTTCAACGGTATGTACCTGCGGTACCTGGCCGACGGCGGCTCGGACATCGGCGACCCCGGGTTCACCTTCACCGGCAACCAGGACGAGGCCGAGCGCCTCGGCGGCAAGGTCTTCGTCCGGTTCAACCGGACGTTCGGCGGCTTCGTGGGCGGCTACACCACCCTCGACGGCCGCAACTCCGGCGACATCACCGGCTACAACGCGGGCGTCACCCTCAGCTTCTGAGCGGGCCCGGAGCGGGCCCGGCCGAGCCCCGGCCGTGGAATATCCCGGGGCCCGGTCCGTACGTTCCTCCACAGGCTCGACATCCCCGCCGCGCGCCGGGCGGGCCGTGGAGGCTCCGGAGGCGCGGCTCCCGTTCCCGACCGGACCCGAGGAGGTCGCCATGAACGCTCAGGACCTGCAGCACCTACGGTTGCTCTCGATCTTCCACTACGTGGTCGCTGGCCTGGCGGCGCTGTTCGCGCTGCTGCCGGTGTTCCACCTGGTGATCGGCGTGATGATCGCGACGCAGGCCGCTGCCGACACGCCGGACGAACGCCTCGGTGCGATGATCGGCTGGCTGTTCGCGGTCTTCGCCGCCTGCATGATCCTGGCCGGGCTCGCCTACGCGCTGATGCTCGCCCTGGCGGGCCGGTTCCTCGCCCAGCAGCGGCGCTACACCTTCTGCATGGTGATGGCGGCCGTCTCCTGCATCTTCGTCCCGATCGGCACGGTCCTCGGCGTGTTCACCCTCCTGGTGCTCCTCCGGCCGGCGGTGCAGGCGGAGTTCGAAGGGGCACCGGAGCCCGAGGCCGCCCCGGGCTGAGGACCGCCGGCGCCGGTCCAGACCAGCTCCCCCCCCCGCCCGACTTGCACGGGGCGGGCCGGAGGACGGCCCCGGCCTCCAGGCGGATCGTCCGGGGCGCGTCGAGCTCGCGCGGTCTCGATTCTGGACACTGCGACCTATATTCTTGACAGAAGATAGACATAAGCCATACATTGTGTCCTCGCCAGGGTTGGACGAGCCGTCCTGCCGAGGATTTCAATGATGCAGATCTCCTTCCGTTCAACGAACGACGGCCCGGGGACCGGCCGGAGGACGAGCCGGTGAGCGGCGAGCTGGTCTTCCTCGTCCATCCGGACGCGGCCGTCCGCGAGCGTCTCGGCGAGTCCCTCCACGGGGCGAGCTACAAGGTGCTGGCCTTCGCCTCCGGCGAGGAGGCCGGGGAGCGGGTGGCGAGCTACCGTTTCTTCCTCCCCGACGCCATCCTGATGCCCCTGGACGGGCACGCCGGCAGCGGCCCGCCCCCGGACGGGGCGGTCTCCGCCCCGCGGCTTCTCGAGCGTCTCCGGTCGAATCCGCTGACCGAGCGGATCCCGGTGGTGATCCTGGGCCGGGGCGAGGAGGGCGAGCGCCGGCGGGCGCTACGCCTGGGGCTGACCTCGATCGTCCAGCCGCCGTACGACGGGGAAGAGGTGGTGCTGAGCACACGGCTCGTCCTCGAGCGTCACCGGGACGACCGCCTGGTCTCGGGGTCGATCGCCCAGCTCTCCGTTCCCGACCTGCTGCAGACCGCCGAGACGGGGCGCAAGAGCGGGACCTTCGTCTTCCGGCACCGGGGCGTGACCGGCACCCTCTGGATGCGGTCGGGTCAGGTGGTCGACGCGGAGATCAGCGACGGCCGGTCGGGCCGCGACGCGGTCTTCGCCGTCGCGTGCTGGGAAGAGGGGACGTTCGAGGTCGACTTCGACCGGGTCTCGACGCCGGAGCGCATCCGCGAGTCGACCTCGGCGCTGCTGCTCGAGGCCATGCGCCGGCGGGACGAGGAGGCCCGCGGAGGGGTGGAGGCGGGCGACCCTCCGCCCAGCGCCGCCCTGACCGACCCTCCTCCTCCGCCGCCGCGGGAGCTGAAGATCATCCACCGGTCGCTCACCCTGCTCAACGTGGCCGCCTCCTACGGCGCAGATCACGTGGAGCCCGAGCTCCTCGCCGGGAGGTTCGAGGAGTCGCGGAGCGCGATCCTCGGCCGTCATCCGGTGCTCGAGGTCTTCCGGGTCACGCCGGATGCGCGGATCGCGGTCGATCTGGGAACCGACGGCTGGCGCGACGCGGATCCGGAGGCCCTGGTGGCGAGCACAGCCGCCTGGCTGCGCGAGCTGTTCGGGCGGATGGAGCGGGCGCGGCCCGGGAAGTTCGCCCTGGCCCGCCTGCGCTCCATCACCGAGGCGATCCACGGCGACATGGAGTCCCTGGGGTTCTACCGGGCCCTCGGATTGCCCGGGCAGGACCGGGAGGAGGACCGGCGCGCCACGCCCCCGGATCCGCCCGGACACGAGACGGGTGGACACGAGAAAGGCTCCAGAGACGATGGTTGACCAGACGACACCGCGCGACGACCTGTCCGGTCTGAGCCGCGCTCAGATCGACTCCCTGCCGTTCGGGTACATTGCCCTCGCCCCGGACGGGACGATCCGCAAGTACAACCGCTACGAGGCCGACCTGGCCGGCACCGATCCGGAGGAGGTCCTGGGCAAGAGCTTCTTCCGCGACGTCGCCCCCTGCACCCAGGTCCAGGAGTTCGAGGGGCGGTTCCGGCGGTTCGCGAGCGGGGAGCTGGCCGAGCCGACGCTCACCTTCGACTTCGAGTTCGCCTTCCGCCGCGGCACCCAGGCGGTGCGGATCGGCTTCGTGCGCTCCCCCCTCGACCGGGAGGTGATCGTCACCGTCAACCGGGTGCGCCGGCTCGACCTGGCCCTCTCGCCGGAGATCGAGGCCCGCCCGGTGGAGGGCGTGCTCCGGGACGCCGGCGGCGAGCGGGTGGTGGCCGCCCATCCGGATCTCTGGCGCAGTCTCGACCGGGCGCTCGATCCGCCGGGCCGCTCCCGGGGCGAGATCCTCCACCACATGGGCTACGAGTGGGGCATGCAGCACGCCCTGCGGGTGGAGACGCTGGTGCAACGCCGGCAGCTCCGTACCCTGCGCGAGACCGAGCTGCAGATGGCCCTCGAGACCCTGTCCGGGTCGATCGGGGTCCAGGGTCTGGGGCGCTTCGACGTGGGGCTGGGGCTCCGGCGCCGGGGGCTGCTCCTGGTGCAGCATCACGGCAGCCCGTTCGCTCCGCTCTACGGAGCCGCTGCGGAGGGCGCCGAGCCCTCGGCGGATCCGGCCGGCAGCCGCTGCGCCCTCCTGGCCGGTCTCCACGCCGGGTTCCTCTCCTACCTGGCCGGCCGTCCCCTGGTGGGCCGCGAGATCGCGTGCGGCGGCGGGGTCGACGGGGTCCCGTGCCGGTTCGTCGTCGGCACCGCCTCGCGCATCGAGAAGCTCCTCGA
>JASFUJ010000525.1:0-3625 GCA_050050355.1 Acidobacteriota bacterium | reverse complement strand
ACGACGTATTCGCCGTTCTCGAGCTGGGCCACGACGCCTTCGGATGGCTCGGGAGCGCTCAGCGCGTGCAGCTCCCGCGTCGGGAGCGGAACGAGCTTCCGGAAGCGCTCCGGGGAGATCCGTGTGGTCAGGACGGGCTCCACGGCACGGTCCAGCTCTTCTGTGCTAGCGGCTCGCATGGTCTCTCCTCTTGCTGATCTTAGCAGGGATCGCCGCCACTTCCCCGCCTTCGCGGCTCAATACACCCGGCCGGCGGGCGTCCCGTTCCAGTTTCTCCGCCGATCGACCGTCATCGGTCACCCCCCGAGAGACCCTCCACCAGGTGGAGCAATGCCGCGGTGTGCACCTCGTACGATCGCGCCACCGATTCGGCCAGGATCAGCGAGTGCCGGGCCTGGCCGGAGCTCTCCGTGCGAACCAGGTAGTCGATCCAGTCCACGAGCCGCTCGGTCGCTTCGTAGCCGCGGGGCGGGACGTTCAACCCGTGCAACAGCCGCTCGATCTGCGGTCGGCCCAGCAGTCTCTTGCCCCGCTCGAATTGCGAGATCGTGGCGTGGTGCACGCCAGTACGCCGGGCCAGCTCCCTCTGGCTGAGGCGGCGCAAGCCGTGGAGCATCCGCAAGGCGGCGGCCGAATCAGCGTGCGCCATCGTCGCCCTCCGTCTCCGCCTCGATGGCCGGAACCAGCACGTCGTGAGCATGCTCGAGGGACGCGAGTGCCTCGACCATGGCGCGTCGGAGATCCTCGCTCGTCTCACCCCGGCTGCTCTCCCAGGAGCCCACGGCTTCGCGCGCATGCAGTAGCAGGGCGTCGAGATCTTCGGCCGTGGCACGGGCACGCACGAGGTTGAACGGTTCGGTGAGCGGCGCGGGGAGGGCGTCCAGGAGGACCGATTCCAGAATGGAACCGAACTCTTCGATGGGGCGCCGGACCTTCGGTTCCAGGTGGCAGAGCAGGCTGGCGCGGAACGGTTGCTCGCGTGGGCGGGTGCTCATGGCCGCGCCCCCTGCGCTCGGGTCCGCGCGACGAGCTGCGCGGCAAGGTCGACCCCCGCGGCGGGCACGGCCGGGGCGGGCCTGCCGGGGTCCTCCACAAGTCGTTCGTGCATGCGGTAAGGCTACGGCGGGGCCGGCGGCGCCCTCAATCCAGATTCACGTCTTCATTGCGCACCGGCGCGTTCGATTCCGGGGCAGGGGGCCTGGCGAATTCCGGGCGGTGCTCGGGCGAATCGAGGCCGTGCAGCGGCCGAATTCGGCCCTGGATTCGGTCGAATTCGGTCCTCGAGACGGTCCAACAGCCTCGTCCCGGAGGCCGAATCCGGGCGTTCGCGGACTCGGAACCCCCTCGCCCGGCACGATGGGGGGTAGGGGGTGCCCGCCGTCGGCATGCCGCCGGCGGCCCGGAGCGGCCCCCGGAAGGAGCGTTCATGGACAGGTCCCGACTCCGCGGAGTCGCAACCGTTCTCCTCGCCGCCGCCCTCCTCGTCACGCTCGTCGCGCCGCTCGGCGCCGCGCCCCCGGCCCGGGCCGCCGCGGAGGCTCGCCCGGCGACGGACCGCGCCGGTGCCCCCACGGCCTGGCCAACCACCCGACTGACCGCCCGGCCGACCGCCCGACTGACCGCCTGGCTGACCGCCCGGCTGGCGGACCTCTGGCCGGGCGCCCGCCCGGTGGACGGCCCCACGGCCGGGGTGCAGGCCCTGGGGGGCGACATCGATCCGAACGGCCAGCCCGGGGGCCAGAGCGCGGAGAGCTGCTCGGAGGCGAGCGGCGCGCCCACGGTGACGCCCCAGCTCGGCTGCGTCATCGACCCCGACGGCTAGCGACCAGCGGTCCGGCACCGGCGGGCCCACTCCGTCGGTGCCGGACCGTCGGTGCCGGGCGGTCTCGTCCGGGCGTGTCCCGGTTCGCGTCAACGTGACACTTCGGCAGTGGAGACGGTTACTCCGTACCTTCTTACCTGCTGCGAGGAGCCGAATGCACGTCTTCGAGACCCTGCTCGACGCCGCCGACCGGGGCGAGCTGTCCCGGGAGGTCCTGCACGACATCCTCTGGGAGCACCTGGCTGCCCTCTGCCCGGTCTGCGCGGCGAGCCTGGCGGCCCACCGGGCGGGTCTCAAGGCGCCCGCACGGCGGAGCCTCACCCGGGACCCGGACCCTCTCGCGCGGCTCGGCCGCCGGCTGGGCCTGGGCGAACGGGAGCTGCGGACGAAGGCGCGCACGGCGCGGGCCTGGGTGCGGGAGATCGTGCGGCTCGACCCCGGGGAGCGGCGCGGGAGGATCCACGGCGCGTACAGCCGCTTCCGCGGGCCGCTCTTCGGCATTCTGCTCCTGGAGGAGGCCCGGCGAGCCATCCCGGCGGACCCGGCCGAGTCCCTCTCGCTGGCCGAGGCGGCCCTGCTCTCCTGCCGGCGGACCCAGCCGGACCAGCCGGACCCGGAGATCGAGGCGGCGGCCCTCGCCGTCCGGGGCAACGCCCGGCGCGCCCTCGGCCGGCTGAAGGAGGCGGAGGCGGACCTGGACCGGGCCGAGCAGCTCCTCGACGCCCCGGGGCTCGGCGACCCGGCCCTCCCGGCCGAGGTCGAGCGCTACCTGGGCTCCCTCCGGAAGGACCAGGGGCGCCTGGCGGAGGCGGCCCGGCACCTGCGCCGCGCCGGGACCCTGTACCGGCTGCTGGGGGACGCGGACAAGGCAACTGGAGTGCTTCTCAAGCTCGGCGACGTGCACTTCCGCGCCCGGGAAGTGGACGACGCCGTCGCCACCGTGGACCAGGCCCTGGACCTCCTGACTCCCGACTCCGAGCCCTGGCTCCGGGTCTCGGCCCACTTCAATCGGGCGTACTACCTCCACGCCCGGGGCGCCGAGGGCGATCTCGACGCGGCCGAGGCGGAGCTGGCGGCCCACGGTGACCTGCTGACGAACGAGGGCGCGTGGGGAGCCCTGCACCTCGCCTGGCTCCGCGCCCGGATCGCCTGGAGCCGAGGGGACCTGGCGGCCGCCGAGCGCCTGTTCACCGACGCCCGGGCCCTCACCATCGAGCGCGGCATCCCCTTCGACACCAGCCTCGTCTCCCTGGAGCTGGCCCTGGTGCACCTGGCCCGGGGCCGGACCGGGAAGGTCAAGACGCTGGCCGTCGAAGCTCTCGGGGTCTTCGCCGAGCAGGAGGTGGAGCGCGAGGTCCGGGCCGCGCTCGCGCTGGCCGAGGCCGCCGCCCGGCGCGACGCGCTCACCCGCGAGCTGCTCGAACAGGCGATCACCGCCGTCGAGCGCGCCGCCCACGGCGGGACGGCGGCCGTGCACGCGCCACGCTGACGGTCCTCGAGGAGGGTGCGAGCGGACCGCCCGGAGATCAGCTCCGGCCTTCGATCACCACGCCGAAGCGCTCGCGGAGAAGGTCCTGGAGGGCGCCGGCTTCGCGGACGGCGGTCTCTTCCCGACGGGGGCCGCTCGAGACCAGGTCGACGGAGGCGCCCACCTGGTCTTCGATCAGGCGGATGTAGTCCCGGGCCGCCCGCGGGAGGGCGTCCACGTCGAGGGCGCCGGTGATGTCGCTCCGCCAGCCGGGGACGGTCTCGTAGACGGGGCGCGCCCGTTCGAAGTCGCCGGGGTCGGCGGGCATGTCCGGG
>JASFUJ010000524.1:0-3633 GCA_050050355.1 Acidobacteriota bacterium | reverse complement strand
CCCTTCCGGCCTGGCCAGCACCGACAGGCCGAGGACGGCCAGCGACAGGGGCGGCCCACCGGACCGGACGCTCCGGCCGGGCCGCTCCGGCCGGCCCCGCTCGCGCAGGTGCAGGACCGTCCCGCCGGCCGAGAGCAGGATGAACAGCGGGATCTCCATCCCGGAGAGGGCGGACCAGGTCAGCCAGCCGGTGCCCGCGGCGAGGCAGGCGGCGAGGGTCGCGAGCCCCCGGCCGAGGCCGAGCGCGCGGGCCAGGAGCCAGGTCACCCACACGCCCCCCAGGTGGCAGAGGACGCCGGACAGCAGCATCCAGGGGATGTCCCCGCCGGGCAGCAGCACGGCGAGCGCCGTCCACGCCGTCCACAGCGGCGCCGTGGTGCCGGCCACCGGTCCGGCGTCGGGGTGGAGGACGAGCCCGTGGCCCGCGGCCAGGTTGCGGGCGAAGGCCAGGTGGATCCAGGAGTCGTCCAGTGGCAGCCCCGGCCGGCCGTCGAGCAGGTAGAGCGCCGAGGCCAGGAAGAGCCCGCAGAGCACCAGGGCGAGGGCGGGGGGCGCCGCGAGGTCGCGGGATCGTACCGGTGGGGCGTGACGGGTCATGGCGGGGGGACGCCGAGCATACCCCGGAGAGCCCGCCCGGCGGGGGGTCTGCTAATGTCCTCCGTCCGATGGCCGTCCCCCCGACCGCTCCGCGCTCCGCGCTCCGGCGCCTGCTGCCGCTCCTCGCCGGCGTGGCGGCGATGGCGGCCCTGGTGGCCCGGTTCGGCGGAGGGACGGCCGACCGGCTGTTCGAGATCGTCCTCGGAGGCCCGCAGACGGAAGAGATCCGGGCGCTGCCGAAAGGGCACTGGAACCCGGTGCGCCCGGCCGGCCCGGGCTCGAGCGATCCCGGGGGTCCGGCTCCCGAGGGGCCGGAGGGACCGTCCGCCGAGGAACGGGCGCGCCTGGTTTCGCTGCCCTATCTGGGGGGCCGGGCGGCAGCGGAGGAGGCCGCGGGCGTCGGCGGTCGGGGCGTGACCCGGCTGGACGCCGAGGCCGTGGCGCCGGGGGCCAACCTGTACAACTCCGGGCACGGGCCGGAGGCCATCCTCCTGGACCCGGAGGGCCGGGTTCTGCACCGGTGGCGCTACCCGTTCGAGCGGGCCTTTCCCGGCGTCACCCCGACCTCCGACACCCACTTCTTCCGCCGGGTGCGGCTGCTGCCCGGCGGCCGGCTCGCGGCGCTCTACCAGACCGGCGGCCTGGTCTTCCTCGACCGGCGCTCCCGGCTGCTCGGCCGGTGCCGGGGGAACTTCTACAACGATTTCTGGCTGGAAGGGGGGCCCGGAGAGGGGCCGAGCGAGGGGCCGAACGGGGCCGGCAGGATCTGGACCATCGCCAAGGAGCTCCGGAGCGGATCGGCCGGCTCGGCCCGGGCGGGCGGAGCCGGCCGTCTCGACGACTTCCTGGTGGAGCTGCGCGCCGATCCCGACGGCGGGACGTGCCGGGAGGTGCGGAGGATCTCGATCACCGGCGCGTTCCGGGGCTCGCCCTTCGCGGACCTGCTCGCGCTCCGGGCGCCCTCGGGGGACGTGCTCCACACCAACACGGTCGAGGAGCTCGGCGGCCCGATCCCCGGGGCCCCGGCCGGCTTCGCCCCGGGGAACCTGCTGATCTCCCTGCGCGAGATCGACGTGGTGGCCGTCGTCGATCCGGAGGCCCGGCGGGTGGTGTGGGCCCGGCACGGACCCTGGGACGCTCAGCACGAGCCCTCGCCGCTGGACGGGGGCGCGCTGTTGCTGTTCGATAACCTTGGCAATGGAGGGGGCAACCCAGGGGGCTCCGCGCCGCGCCCCCGCGGCGGCCGGGCCCGGGTCCTGGAGGTGCACCCGGGGTCGGGGGAGGTCCTGTGGTCGTGGACGGGAGACCCCCCGGGAACCCTCTCGTCCGACCTGGCGGGCTCCTGCGCGCGGCTTCCGAACGGCAACACGCTGGTCACCGAATCGGTGCCGGGGCGCGCCTACGAGATCGATCCGGAGGGCCGCGTGGTCTGGGAATTTCGCTCCCCCCACCGCGCGGGTCCGGACGACTCCCTCGTCGCGATGCTGTTCGAGGTGCAGCGCGTCCCGTGGAGACCCGAACGATGAGCTTCGACCCCCTCACCAAGAGACTGCGGACCGTCTCCCGGATCGCCCTCTACGGCAGCCTGGGGATGGTCCTCGTGCTCGCCGTGGTGCTGCTGGCGCTGGCGGCGGACCCTCTGCGCCGTGGCTCCGGGGGCGGCTGGGGGGACGTGGACTTCGAATCCCTCGAGGAGGTCCGGCTGCTGCGGGAGTACGTGCAGATCGACACCTCGCTCGCCACCGGGAGCACCCTGGAGGGGGCCCGGTTCCTGCAAAAGCTGTTCGAGGCGGAGGGCCTCGAGGTCCACCTGGAACGGGTCGGCCGGGACGACGCCAACCTGTGGGTGGTCCTCGAGGGCGAGCAGCCTGGAGCGGTGGTGCTGCACCACCACATGGACGTGGAGGACGTCACCGACCCCGACGCCTGGCCCTACCCGCCGTTCGATGGGCACATCGACCTGCCCTGGATGTACGGCCAGGGCGTCTTCGACATGAAGAGCATCGGCATCGCCCAGGCGCTGGCGGTGATCGAGATGGCGCGGAGCGGCGTCCGCCCGGAGCGGTCGCTGGTCTTCCTGGCGACCAACGGCGAGGAGACGGGGAGCGAGCTCGGGACCCAGTGGATGCTCCGCGAGCACCCGGAGCTGACCGGGCGGTTCGACGTGGTCCTCACGGAGGGCGGGGTGGTGGAGGGCAGGAGCCGGGACGACGTCAAGTACTGGGGGACCGAGTTCGCCCAGAAGCGGTACTGGACCCTGGTCGCCTGCGATCCGTCCCGCGAGCGGCTCGAGCGGCTGCGGCAGGACATCCGGAGCCGCGAGCGCCTGGCGGAGCCCCTGAGCCTGGGCCCCGAGGTCCGCGAGTTCCTGCCCCGTTACGCGCCCACGAGGGACCGGCAGCTCCTGCGCGAGGCGCTCGGGGCCCCGGAGCGGGTCCTGCGCGACCGTCCCCTCTTCGAGGGCCTGCCCCGCTACGTCAAGGCGATGTTCCGGAACGAGCTCCACACCGGGCGCGTCCGGCCCGTGGAGGGCGGTGGGTGGGAGCTGCCCGTGAGGATCCACCTGCTGCCCGGGGTGGCACTGGAGGACGTCCGCGACGAGCTGCTCCCCCGGTGGCTGTTCTTCGGCGTCGAGACCCGGGTCGACCGGGAGGACGCCGCGGACCACGGGAGCCCGGTCGACCACTGGAGCCTGCGGACGATCGGAGAGCTGCTGCGGGAGACCCACGGCAGCGTGCCCGCCGGCCCGCTATTCCTGCCCTGGACCGGGACCGACTCCCGGTTCTTCCGCGCGCACGGGATCCCCTCCTACGGCTTCTCGCCGTTCGAGGTCCTCACCACCGACGTCCTCCGGGTCCTGGGGTCGGGGGAGCGGATCTCGTTGCCGGAGTACGTGGACGGCGTGGAGCTCTACGAGCGGCTGGTCCGCCGGCTCGTCCTGCCCTCGGAGAGCTGACGTTTTCTCGGTTCGGCGGGTGACAATCCTTGTCAGATCTGTGGGGAGGGACGTCGCAAACCCCCGCAGGGAGCGGGCTT
>JASFUJ010000523.1:0-3644 GCA_050050355.1 Acidobacteriota bacterium | reverse complement strand
CATGAGGAAGCCGCCGTAGGTGGCGCGCATGATCCCCGGCCCCACCACCTGCTCGGCGGGATGGGTGCTGTAGAAGGCCATGTCCGATTCGTCGTGGTGCTCGCCGAGCCAGGTCATCAGGTAGGGGTAGCGCGGGTTGGACGATCCGTCGGGAGCGGGCAGGTCCCGGTCGAAGATCACCACCACCGAGTCCGCCCGGCCCGGTGCGCGGCCCAGCTCCCGGACCCGGATCCGCGGGTCCTCCGGATGCCGGAGAGTCTCGCGCAGGTCGATGCCGTCGAGCATGCCGGTGGTGAACGGCTCGGTCCGCGCGCGCTCGGCCGACAGCACGCCCCGGGCGCGGGCGCGCAGGAACCGGCCGTAGTCCTCGATCACCAGGTCCTCGGGCGGGTAGGAGCACAGGCCGCCGCCGGCGAAGCCGGCCAGCCACTCGGTCGGATCGGCGGGTCGGGGCCGCGGCCGGACCGGCAAGGCCACCGGGCGCCGCTTGACCCGGAAGTGGCGGCGCCGGAACCGGACCGTCCGGGTGCCCCATTCGTCGGGCAGGAGCAGGTCGGAGCCGTCGATCCGGGCGGTGGGCAGGTCGCCGGGCGCCTCGTCCTGCCACGGGAAGGTGCGCGCCGCGTCGAACACCTCCCAGGCCAGGTTGTCGTCGCCCACGCCCCGGGCGGCGACCACCCACTCGTAGACGCCGCCGGCCAGGGCGCTGGACCCGCCTCCCGCCACCCGGATCAGCCGCTCCAGGTAGTCGAAGAAGATCTGGCGCTGCCAGGGGGCGGTCTCCTCCCGGGTCTGGCGGGTGTAAGAGCGAGCCCCCACCTCCCAGACGACCCGGGCGAGGGCGCGCCGGTCCGGGACGCGGGCCGGGAACCCTGCGAGCGCCCGCGAGCCTCTGCCGGCGGCGAGGTCCACCAGGCGCCGGATGCGGTCACGCTCCTCGGGATCCCCCGAGCCCGATCCGGCGCCCGCTCCTGATCGGGGACCCCGGTGGACCAGCGTGAGCCCGGCGCGGGTGAGCGACAGGGGCCGGGAGGCGGCCGACTCCCAGTCCGGCCCGGACTCCGGGTCGGGCTCCTCCTCCGGCGCCGGAAGGTCGCCCGCCCGGAGCCGCTCCCAGGCGGCGTGGGCCAGGGGCGGGTCCTGGAGCAGGGCGGTCAGGCTCTCGGGATGCAGGTGGCGGGCCTCCGGACGCCCGCCCTCGTCCCGGCGGACGCGGGCGAACGGCGCGGCGACCGGGCCTCGCAGGTCCTCGGCCAGCCGGGCGGCGTGGGCGGCGCCGACGGCGACCACCAGGGGGCCGGCTCCCGGCCACCGCCGGTCCAGGAGCTCCCGGGCCTCCCGCAGGTGGTACGCCATCCCCCGCTCGCGGACCCGGTCGGCCTCGCCGGCGGGCGCCCGCCGGAGAGCCTCGAGCACCGGTCCCAGGTACGCGGCGGGGCCCAGCTCGAGGAGCGCGTAGGGGTCGGGCACCGGGTCGGCGTGACGCTCGGCGTAGGGGATGTCCGGGTCCACCAGGAACCATTCCCGCTCCCGCTCGGCCGCCCAGCGCAGGGCCTCGGCGAACGGGTCGCCGGGCGCGGCGGTCCAGACCACGGCCCGGTCGCCCCCCGGACCGCCTGTGGTGCCTCCGTCGTCGGGGGGCGGCTCCGGCTCCGGGGCGACCACCAGGGTGATCCGGGGCAGGCGGCGCACCGCCACGCGGGCGGCGTCCCGGAACGTGGTGGGGAGCTCGACCGCCACGCCGGAGGGGTCGAGGGCGTCGAGCACGGCGCGGACCCAGGCGGCGCTCTCGATCCGCCCGTGGATCACCGGCAGGATGCGAACGCCCGGAACCGCCTCCGGCACCAGGGCGTCGAGCTGGGGTCGGGGCGACCTGGTCACATCAGCTCGAGATCGTCCAGCTCGTCCTCGTCCAGCGTGAGCCGCAGCGCCTCCTGCACCGCCTCGGCCGGCTCTTCCGCCGCGCCCCGGTCGAGGACCTTCATGGCGTAGCGGACCAGGTTGATGCCGTCGCGCACGGTGTACGACAGGTCCGCCTCGTGGGCCCGCCGGAGGAAGGAGAGGACGTAGGCCAGGACCTCGCCGTCCGCGAACGGCACCTGGGCCTCCAGGATCCGGCGCTCCTCGTCCTCGTCCGGGAAGTCGAGGTAGATCTGGGGCATCAGCCGGGAGTGGACGTACTCCGGCAGCTCGTAGGTGGAGGCGTCCTCGTTCATGGTGGTGGCGAAGCGGAAGTCCGGATGGGCGTAGATCTTGACCCCGGCGACGGCGCTCTCCACGTAGCGCCGGTGATCGAGGAGTGGGGCCAGGCTGGCCCACGCCTTCTCGCTCATGCGGTTGCCCTCGTCGAGGATCAGCGCGCCTCCCTTCAGCATGGCGGTGACCACCGGCGAGGCCATGTAGCGGACGCCCGCTCCACCCGCGCCGGGGGCCAGGACGGGGGTGACCAGGAGGTCCTCCGGCCGGGTGTCCATGGTGGCCTGGACGATGTAGACGGGCAGGTCGAGGGCGAGTGCGGCGGCGCCGGCCAGGGTGGTCTTGCCGACCCCGGGCTTCCCGAGCAGCCGGGGGTTGAGGGGCAGGTCCTCCTCGGTCACCCGCGACCAGGCGGCGAGGAGCTGGCCGAGCACGTCGTCACGGCCGACCCACCGAGGCACCTCGCGCACCGGGGTGGACAGGTGCAGCCGGACGCCTTCGACCTCGATGGTCTCGCTCACGGGTGCCTACCCGGCGGCCGGACCGGCCAGCTCGAACTCCTCCACCAGTTGCGTGGAGTAGTGCACCGTCATCTCGTCCCGCCGCTGCTGCACGATCGACTGGATGAGCTGCTCGGCCCGTTCCTGCTCCAGCCGCTGGCGGATGTTCGCCCTGCGCTCGTCGAACTCCACGGGGTCGAAGCCCTTGCGGTCGGTGACCTCCATGAGCACGGCTCCCTGGGACGTCGCGAGCGGGCCGACCACCTCGCCGACCTCGGCGGCCAGGGCGGCCTCGTTGACGGCCGGGTCACGGCCCAGGCCCTGGATCGGGTCGGCGGCGCCGAACTCGCCGCTCTCCTGGACCTCGACCCCCAGCTCCGAGGCCACGTCGTCGAGGGAAGTGCCCTCCCGGAGCCGGTCGCGGGCTTCCTGCAGGCGGGCCTCCACCACGTTCTGCTGCAGGTCCCGCTCGACCTCGCGCCGGACCCGCGGCTCCACCTCGGCGAGGGGCGGGACCCGCGGCTCCCGGACCTCCTGGAGCAGGAGGATGGCCGGCCCCCGCGGGGTGTCGACGGTGCCCTCGGCGAGCGTCCCCGGCTCGAGGGAGAAGGCGGTCTGGGCGAACGCCGGGGCGCGGCCGATGCCGGTGACCAGGTCGTTCAGGCCGAACGGCTGGCTGGTGGTGAAGCGCACGGCCGGATTCTCCTCGGCCAGGCTCTTCATCCGTGCGGCCGGGTCCTCGGTGCCCTCGCCCTCCTGTCCGCCGGAGGCCAGCCGCTCGCGCAGGCCGGAGGCGAGCGCGGCGGCCTCCTGGTCCACCCGCTCGGCGGCGATCCGGCCGCGGACGGTCGAGCGCGCCTCCTCGAACGGGATCCTGCCGCCCTCGCGGCGCTCCTCCACCCGGATCAGGTGGACGCCGAAGGGGGTGGTGACCGGCCCCACCAGCTC
>JASFUJ010000522.1:0-3651 GCA_050050355.1 Acidobacteriota bacterium | reverse complement strand
AGAGCGCGGCCGCCGTGCTCGAGCGGCGCCGCGAGATCGGCGCGGAGATCGAGAGCCTGGAGGGCGCCGCGGAGAGCCGCGAGGACCTGGAGCGCCGCGCCGCCGAGGCCCTCGACGAGTACCGCGCTGTCGCCCTGGAGCTCTCGGAGCGCCGCGCCGCCTGGGGCGGCGAGCTGGTGGACTCGATCCACCGGGAGCTCGGCGAGCTCGGCCTGGAGAAGGCGCGCATGGAAGTGTCGCTCGAGCGCCGCCGCCGGGAGGGGAGCCCGCTCACGATCGACGGCGAGCCGGTGGAGCCGGGCCGCGAAGGGGTGGACCAGGTGGTCTTCCTGTTCGCTCCCAACCCGGGGGAGGAGCCCCAGCCGCTGGCCAGGATCGCCTCGGGCGGCGAGCTCTCCCGGGTCTCCCTGGGCCTCCAGCTCGCCACGCGGGGGGACCGGGAGGCGAGCCCGACCCTGATCTTCGACGAGGTGGACACCGGCATCGGCGGCGCCCAGGCCGCGGCCCTGGGGCGCAAGCTCCGGCGGCTCGCGGCGAGCGGCCAGATCCTGGCGGTGACCCACCTGCCCCAGGTGGCCAGCTACGGGCACCGTCACCACCGGGTGGTCAAGACGGTGGAGGACGAGCGCACGGCCACCTCGGTGGCGCACCTGGACGGGGAGGACCGGGTCCGGGAGGTGGCGCGGATGCTCGCCGGGCGCGAGGTGACGGAGCTGTCCCTTTCGCACGCGCGCGAGCTGATCGAGGGTGCCGCCGAGGACGAGCGGGTGGCGTCGTGACGAGCCCCGCCGTCGTGGAGCCCCTGGCCCCCGGCGGGGGCCTTTGAGAGAATCACCGCCGGCCGGGCCCCGGTCCGTGACGGGTCCGCCCGGTCCTTCTGTGATCGAGCCCGATTGTGATGGAGTCCGACGATGAAGAGCCAATCCCTCCTCCTGCTCGGTGTCCTGCTGCTCGGTGTCGTGCCGGTCGGGGGTGCCCTCTCCCCACGGGCGGCCCACGCCGCCGACGCCGATCGCGCCCCGGCCGATCCGGCCGCAGCCGATCCGTCCGTGCGGCTCCCGACCCTGCCGGTGGAGGAGATCCGCCGGGGGCAGACCGGCTACGGCCTGACCGTCTTCGCCGGGGAGGCACCGGAGCGGTTCGACGTCGAGGTGATCGGCGTGCTCCGGAACACCGATCCCAAGGCGAGCTACGTGCTCGCGCGCCTCACCGGCCACGGGCTGGAGGAGAGCGGGGTGGCGCAGGGGATGAGCGGCAGCCCCGTGTTCATCGACGGTCGCCTGGTGGGTGCGGTCGCGTTCGCCTGGCCGTTCTCGACCGAGGCGATCGCGGGGATCACCCCGATCGAGGTCATGCGCTCGATCCGCGAGCTGCCGTCCGGCATCCCCGGGCCGCCCGACCGGATGCCCGTGCCGGGAGCCGCCGGATCGGCTGTGGGAGTGACTGCTCCCGCGCTCGCGGACGTCCTCTCCGGTGATCTGCCGGCCGACTTCCTGGAGCGGACCCTGGCGACCCTGACGCCCCGCGTCGCCGGTCCCGCTCCGGGCGCCCGATCGGCCGTCGGATGGGTGACCGCCGGCTTCGGGGAGCGGTCGCGCGAGATGCTGGGCCAGGCTCTCGGCGCCGTGTCCCCGACCGGGTCCGCGGCGCCGGGTGCGGCGGCGGAGCTGGTGACCGGCGGCCCGGTGGCCGCGGTCCTGGTGGAGGGCGACCTGCAACTGGCGGCCACGGGGACGGTCACCGAGCGCCACGACGAGGAGGTCCTCGCCTTCGGCCACGCGTTCCTCGGCCTGGGACCCCTCTCGGTGCCGATGGCGTCGGCGGAGATCCTCACGGTCCTGCCGAGCCGCTACAACTCGTTCAAGATCTCGAACCTCGGTCCGGTGGTCGGCGCCTTCGAGCAGGACGCCCAGTCGGGCATCCGCGGCCGGATGGGGGCCGAGGCGCCGATGATCCCCTTCGACCTGCGGGTCGAGGGGGTCCGGACCCGCGAGTACTCCATGCGCATCGTGGCCCTGCCCCAGCTCGTGCCGGCCCTGGTGGCGGCCGCCACCATCGGCGGCCTGGAGGCCGCGAGCTTCAGCGGCGGCCTCCAGGGGATCGACCTGGACGCCACCTTCCACCTGAAGGAGTGGGGCGACCTCTCGGTGCGCCAGAGCTTCGACGGCTCCAGCGCGGTCGCCGGAGCCAGCGCGCACCTGGTCTCCATCGCGGCCTACCTGACCCAGAACGACCTGCAGGAGGTGGAGATCGAGGGGATCGACGTCTCGATCCACCAGTCGCCCCGGCCCCGGCTCGCCACCCTGGTGGCGGCCCACGCCGACCGGACGGTGGTGCGTCCCGGAGACCGGGTGAAGATCAACCTGCAGCTCAAGGGGTACAAGGGGGAGACCTTCCGCCGCACCGCCGAGGTCCGGGTGCCGGAGGACACGTCCGCCGGCAGCCTGTATCTCATGGTGGGGGACGGCGCGAGCATCGACGCCGCCCGCCTCGCCCTGGAGCCGGCCGAGCCGGTGACCTTCGCCCAGGCGCTCGAGATGCTCCGCTCCTACCACTCGAACCGTCAGCTCATGGTGCTCCGGGTGGTGCGGGCGAGCGGCCTGTCGGTGGAGGGCAACACCCTGCCGCGACTGCCCGGGTCGGTCCAGTCGATCTGGAAGGCGGCCGCGTCCGGCAGCGCCAAGCCGCTGGCGCTGGCGGTGACCCCGGTGGAGGTGGGGGAGCTGCCGTTCCCCGCCGAGGGGCTGGTGCGCATCGACCTGGAGGTCCGCCGCCGGGAGCCCGTCCCCGGCGAGCCCGGCTCCGCCGCATCCGATCGAGACGGGGCTTCCGCATCCGATCGAGACGGGGCTTCCGCATCCGATCGAGACGGGGCTTCCGCCCCGGGGGAGGAAATCCGATGAAGTCTTCGATCCTTCGCGGCGTCGCCGCCGCATTCGTCCTCGCCGTCTGGTCCGGCGCGTCGCTCGTCCCGGCCGCTCCGCTCTGGGCCACCGAGGTCAAGACCTTCCAGATCCAGAGCCAGAAGGCCTTCCTCGCGGGCACCCTCGACGGCGTCAGCATCGACCCCACGGGCCGGCTCCAGCTCGCCGACCGGGCCGAGCGGGTCACCGCGGTCGACGAGCCGTTCCTGCTGTCCGCCGCCAGGCACCCCGACGGCTGGGTGGTGGGCACGGGCAACGCGGGCAAGGTGCTGCTGCTGACCCCGGCCGGGGAGGTCCGCGAGCTGTTCTCGGCCTCCGAGGGGCAGGTCTTTGCGGTACACGCGGACCCGGACGGCACGGTCTGGGCCGGCGTCTCCCCGGGCGGCAAGGTCTACCGCATCGATCCCTCGGAGGATCGAAGCGAGGGCGGAGCCGCGGGCGGCGCCTCGCCCTGGTTCGAGACCGGCGAGACCTACGTCTGGGACCTGGCCCGGGCCGCCGACGGCGCCCTGCTCGTGGCCACCGGCACCTCCGGCAAGCTCTTCCGGGTGACCGGTCCGGACGGGGGGGCCACCGACGGTCCGGCCGAGGGTGAGGTCCTCTACGACTCCGACGACACCCACATCCGCGCCCTCCTGACGCGCTCCGGCGGGGACGTGATCGCCGGCACGGCCGGCGAGGGGCTGATCCTGCGGCTCTCCGCCGACGGCTCGGTGCGCACGCTCCA
>JASFUJ010000521.1:0-3656 GCA_050050355.1 Acidobacteriota bacterium | reverse complement strand
CCCCGGGCCCGGGCGGCGAGGTTGCCGGCGACGCCCACGAGCTCGCCGCGGACCGGGAGGTCGTGGCGCTCGATGTGCTCGAACACCCGCCGGAACGCGAGCGCTCCCGCCGGCTCGTTGCCGTGCAGCATCGCCGTCACGAACACGGTCGGTCCGGGATCCCCCGCGCGGCGGCCGAGGACTCGTGGCAGCTCGTCCCTCACGACTCGTCGTGGAGCTCGCGCAGTTGCTGGTCCAGGAGGTCCGCGGTCACGGCGATGAGGTCGCGCTCGGTGAGGATGCCCACCAGCTTCGTGCCCTCGACGACGGGCAGGCAGCTCACGGCGTGACGGCGCATGGTCTCGATGGCGTCCAGGGTGAGCGTTTCCGGGGACACCGTCACCGGGTCGGGCTTCATGATGTCGCGCACGGCGATCGGACCGTCCCGGTGGCCCGCCGCGCCCCGCGCCAGCAGCCGCACCAGCGTGCGGTGGGAGAGGATGCCCACCAGGTTGCCGTCGTGGTCCTCGACCGGCACGTGGCGGATGTGCTCCCAGTCCATCAGGTTCGCCGCCAGGTCGACCAGGTCGTCGGGCCGGACCGTGAACAGGTCGCTGGTCATGAACTGCCCGACCGTCCGATAGCTGTGGCGCCAGTCGTCGGCGTCGGCGAGCTGCGCCAGCGACCACTCGTGCACCGGCCGCCCCTCCTTCTGTCGCGCCAGGGCCCCCGCCGTGACGGCGCGGCAGCGCTGGTGGCGGGTGCCCCGGCCGTCCATGGCGCTGAGCGAGTCGAGGGCCCACTGGGAGCCGGTCCGGCCGCTCCGGACCCGTTCCTCGAGCACGCCCAGGTAGCGGTCCACGTCCTCCGTGCGGATGTCCTGCAACGCCAGGCCCCGGCGGGCCACCGGCAGGAGCTCGTCGAGGATCAGGTTGCCGGCGGCGTGGGTGCGGCCCTCGAACCAGGTGAGATGGGCGTGCAGCCCGTGGCGCGCGGCCGCGACGAAGTTGGTCTTGGCGTCGTCGAAGGACAGGACCTTCGTCACGTCCGGGACCGCCTCGGAGAGGGCCGACATCAGGCCGAAGTAGAACGCGGCGTTCGCCATCTGGTCCACGACCGTCGGTCCCGCGGGCAGGGCGCGGTTCTCGATCCGCAGGTGGGCGACGCCGTCGCTCACCCCGTAGCAGGGCCGGTTCCAGCGGTAGACCGTGCCGTTGTGGTGGCGCAGCGCGAGGAGCTCCGGCACCTCGCCGCGCTCCACCATGGCCAGGGGATCCTCCACCGGCTCGGTGGCCAGCACGACGCGGAAGCGCGCGACGTCCTCGCGGAAGATCTCCAGGATCGAGCGCTCGACCCAGCGCTCGCCGAAGTGGACCCGCGGGCGCTGGCCGCGGGCGAGCTCCGTCGTGCGGCGGCTGTCGATCGAGCGCTGGAAGAGGGCGACGCGGGTCTCCTGCCACAGCCGGTGCTCGGCCAGGATCGGCGAGTTGACGGCCGCCGCGAGCACGGGCGCGGTGACCGCCTGGGCGAGGTTGTAGAGCCGCGCGAACTCGTCGCCGCCCACCTGGAAGTGGATCTGGAAGCTGGTGTTGCACGACTCCAGCATCACGTTGTCGTGCACGGTGTAGAACTCGTCGATGCCCTTGATCCGGATCTCGAAGTCCCCCCGGCGCATCCGGACCGTCGCATCGTTGAGGGCCCGGTACCGGGGAACCGGCGTCATGTTGTCGAGCGAGAGGTCCGCCATCCGCAGCGTGGGCAGGATGCCGGTGATGAAGACGTCGGCGCCGAGCTCCGACGCCTGGGCGCTCGCCAGCTCCAGCAGCTCGTTCAGGTACGCCTCGACCCGGGACAGCACGTCGCCGCCCAGCTCCCACGGGGGGAGATTGGCCTCCAGGTTGAACTTGGCCAGCTCGGTGGTGAACGCCGTCTGGCCGAGCGCGTCGAGCTTCTCCAGCAGCTCCGGTGCGACGGGAGCGGCCTGGCAGGTGCGATCGACCAGGAAGATCTCCTGCTCCGCCCCGATCCGCCGCACGCCGGACTCGATCATGCCGGTCTCGAGCATCCGCTCGAGCGCGTTGACGTCGTCCAGGAGCGCCCGGACGAAGGCTTGCCGGCGCTGCTCGCCGTCGACGCCCCCGACGGTGTGATCGCCCATTGGCGAAGGATAGCAAGGTGGGCGGCGCGGGGTCTGGTGCGGAGCCCGTGCGGAATGGTACGTTCGAAGCGTTCAGCCGAGCCCTCAGCCGAACCCGCGCCGGGGTCCGGCCCGAAGCTCGCCGCCCGGCCGGCGCTCCGTGCTCATGCTCCGATCGCACCCAGGTTCCAGTCGCCTCGCGCGGGCCGGTCGCCGGCTCGCCCTGCTGGCCGCCGCCGCGAGCCTCGCCGTGCCGGCGACCCTCGGAGGCTGCGTCGGCCCGGAGCCGCCGCGGCCCAACCTGGTCCTGATCTCGCTCGACACGCTCCGGCCGGACCACCTCGGCGTCTACGGCTACGAGCGGGACACCAGCCCCCACCTGGACCGCCTGGCGACGGGGGGCGTCGTCTTCGAGAAGGCGTACGCCCACGGCCCCAACACCGCTCCGACGCACCACTCGGTGCTGACCTCCCTGTACCCGTCGGTGCACGGCATCGACCGCCACGGTCTGGTCCTGGACCCGGACGTCCCGATGCTGCCGGAGATCCTGCGGGACGCCGGCTACGCCACCGGCGGGTTCGTCCAGCTCCCGGGCACGAGCTATCGGCGGGGGTTCGACCACTACACCGGGTTGAGCCACGCCGCCTCGCTGCGCAAGGCCAAGCGCTTCGGCGCCGGCCTGGAGTCGATCGGCGAGTGGATCGCCGGGCTGGAAGAGGGGGTTCCGTTCTTCCTCTTCGTCCACACGTACGCGGTGCACCTGCCCTACGCGCCGCGGCCCGAGAACCTGGAGCGGTTCGACCCGGGCTACGACGGGGTCGTCTCGAACCGGGTCAAGCCGGAGGAGATCGACCGCATCAACCGCGGAGAGCTCCCGGTGGACGACGAGGACCTGGAGCACCTCGTCGCGCTCTACGATGCCGAGATCGCCGGGCTCGACGCCGATCTCGGGACCCTCTTCGAGTCCTTCGAGGCCATGGGGCTCCTGGACGAGACGGTCTTCGTCCTCATGGCCGACCACGGTGAGGAGCTCGGCGAGCACGGCGTGTGGGGCCAGCACAGCCACACGCTCTACGAAGAGCTGATCCGCATCCCGCTCATCGTCCTCGGGCCGGGCGTTCCCGCGGGCCGGCGGATCGACCGGCCGGCGCGCCAGGTGGACATCGCCCCCACGCTCCTGGACTTCGCCGGCATCGAGCCGCCGGAGCACTTTCGCGGGACCAGCCTGCGGCCCGTCTGGGAGGGGACGGAGGCCGGCGAGCGGATCGTGATGGCCGAGCTGCCGGGGCTCCGCGCCATCATCGACGGCGACCTGAAGTACTTCACCAACGGGCGGCTCTACGATCTCGCGGCGGACCCGGGCGAGCAGCACGACATCGCCCACGAGCGGCCCGAGGCCCTCCAGCGGATGCGGCGCCTGGCCGAGGCCTGGGACGACGAGCTGGTCCGTGAGCGGCGCCGCATCTCCCGGCCCGGCGACGTGGAGCTCTCCGAGGAAGAGCGCCGCCGGCTCCGGGCCCTCGGCTACCTGAACTGACGC
>JASFUJ010000520.1:0-3657 GCA_050050355.1 Acidobacteriota bacterium | reverse complement strand
GCCGCCCGAGGTGGTGCTGACCGTCTTCCGGCTGGAGCTCCGGCCGTGAGTGGATCGGGCGGAGAGGGCGGGCCGGGCCCGAACCTCGCGTTCGATCTGGCAGTGGGCGTCGCCGGCGCGCTCGCCTCCGCGGCTCTCGTCCGGCTCCTGCCGGCGGAGGCGTGGGGGAGCCTCCGCGGCACCGTGGCGATGATCCCGGTGGTGGTCGGAGCGCTGGCGATCCTCGCCCGGCGGTGCCGGCGAGCGGGGGGCCGCCGGCTGGCCCCCGGCCTGGTGGCGGTCGAGGCGGCGGTCCTCGGGCTGCTGGTGGCGGCCGGTGGAGCGCATCGGGGCCTCGGGCTGCCCACCGCCGAGCCCGTCCTGGCGGCCGGCCTGTTCGGCCTCCTGGGGTTCCACGCCGTGGCCCAGACGGTGGCGCTGCGGCCCGTGCTCACCCGGTCGGCCCGACCGGATCGGCTCCCCCTGCGCCGCTCGGTCCTGTTCTTCGCCCTCCCCCTGACGGTCTACTGCGCCCTGCTGCCGTGGGCCGCGACCAGCCGGCAGCCGGACGGCGACGAGCCCTACTACCTGCTGCTGACCCACAGCCTGGCCTACGACCTGGACGTGGACCTGGCCAACAACTACGCCGCCGCCGACTGGCGGCGGTTCATGGACCGGAGGATCGAGCCGCAACCGGGGGACCCGCGCGGGCCGGACGGCGAGATCTACTCCCGCCACGACGCGCTGCTGCCCGCCCTGCTCGCCCTGCCCTATCGACTGGGCGGCCGCACCGGCGTCCTGATCGCCCTGTCCGCCTGCGCCGCCGCCCTGGCCTGGGCCGGCCTGCGACTGGCCCGGAGGGCGTTCCCCGAACGGCCCGGAGGCGCGCTGTGCGCCTACGGCGTGCTGGCGTTCGCTCCGCCGCTCCTGCTCTACGCCCACCAGGTCTGGGTGGAGGTGCCGGCGGCGCTGGCGGTGGCGGTGGCGTACGAGCGCGTGCTCGCCGCCCGCGGCGACCGGGCCTCCGGGGCCCGCCACTGGCTGCCGCTGGCCGTGGCCGTGGCGCTCCTGCCGGCCCTCAAGATCCGGTTCGCCCTGATCGCGGGTCCGCTGGCGCTGCTGGCCCTCGCTCCCGTCCTGGCGCGCCGGGGGCGGGCCGGCGGCAGGTCCCTGGTCTGGACGGCCGGAGCGGCCGCACTCCTGGTGGTGACCCTGGGCGCGATCCTGTGGATCAACCAGGCCCGCTACGGCAACGCTCTGAAGGTCCATTCCTGGCGTGAGCTCGACCTGTCCGCGTTCTCCGCGACGAGCTACGCGGAGGGGCTCCTGGGGCTGTTCTGGGATGTGGCGTTCGGCCTGTTCTTCTTCGCGCCGCTCTGGCTGGCGCTGGTGCCGGCGGCCGGCCTGCTGCTCGCCCGCCACCGCCGGCGGGCCGGCGAGCTGGCCCTGATCGCCCTGCCCTATCTCCTGCTGACCGCCCCGCGGACCGAGTGGTACGGCGGATGGTCGCCCCCCTTCCGCTACGGCGTCGTGCTGCTGCCGCTGCTGGCCGCCTCCCTGGCGCCGCTCCTGGCCGCGCGCCACCGTCCCGGGGCACGGGCGGCGCTGACCGCGCTCGGGCTCGCCACCGCGGTGCTCGCCCTGGTCTGGGTCGCCCTGCCCGGCTGGACCTACGACCTGGCCGACGGCCGGACCCGGCTGCTGGACGCCGCGGGCGTCTCCCTCGGGGCGGACGTCGGCCGGTTCTTCCCCAGCTTCGTCCGCCCCCGCCTCGCCTCCTGGATCTGGCCCCCGCTCTCTGCCGCCCTGGTGCTGGCGCTCTGGTGGGGGCCCGGCGGGAGGGCGCTCCGGCGGCGCCTGCCCGCCCTGGCGGCGCCCGTCGCCGCCGGCGCCGCCCTGCTGCTCGCCGGCCTCGCCCTCCTGCCTCCGGCCGCCCGCGGCAAGCCCACCCGGGTGGTGGAGCTGGAGGACCCGTGGGTCGAGCACCGGGGCGGTCACCTGCATCCGGAAACCTGGGTCGTGGCGCGCAGCCACTACCGCGCGGGCTGGGTGATCCGCCCCTTCGAGGAGGTCCGCGTGCCGGTGGTCCCCGGCGGCGACCGGCTGGAAATCGAGCTGGAGATCCGCTTCGGCCGCAACAACCCGGATCCGCTCACCCTCGAGGTGCTGGCCGGCGACGAACCGCTCGCCACCTGGACGCCGGAGGAGGCCGGCACCTGGGAGCGCCTGGTGCTCGGGCCGTTCGACTGGCCGGCCGGCGCCGCGCCGGACGGACCGCCGCCGCTCACCCTCCGGGCCGCGGGGCCGCCCCGGGCCGGCCGTCAGAACGGGTTCCTCCTGGACCGCATGGAGCTCCGATGGCGGTGACCGTCACCGCGGTGGTCCCGACGGTGGGCGCCAGCGAGCTGCTGCCCGCGTGCCTGGACGCGCTCCGCCGCCAGCGGCTGCCGCGGGGAACGACGCTGGAGATCGTCCTGGTGCGCCAGGGCGGCGGGGCGGTCCGGAGCTCCGACCCCGACGCGGGCCCCGACGCGCCGGCGGACCGGGAGATCCGCCTGCCGGAGAACCTGGGGTTCGCCGCCGCGACCAATCGGGGCATCGCCGCCGCCCGGGGGCGGTACGTGGCCACGGTCAACGACGACGCGGTGGTGGCGGAAGGGTGGCTGGAGGCGTTGACCCGGGCGCTGGAGGCGGAGCCCGGCGCGGCCTCGGCCCAGGGGGTGAACCTGCAGGGCCGCCCGGATGGCCCGGCCGGCCGGGTGGACGGCTGGGGACTGGCCTGGGACCGCGCGTTCCAGGCGGTTCAGCTCGGCCGGGACCGGGAGCCGCCGGCGGCGGACGCCCCGCCGCGGCGGGTCTTCGGCGTTTCGGCCACCGCCGCCCTCTACCGGCGGGACGCCCTGCTCGCCGTCGCCCTGCCCGGCAGGGCCCCTTCCGGATCGGTCCCCGAGGTGTTCGACAGCCGGCTGGAGTCCTACTACGAGGATGCGGATCTCGCCCGGCGGCTCCGGATGGCCGGGTACACGGCCCTGTCGGTGCCGCGGGCGCGGGTGCTCCACGCCGGCTCGGCGACCGGCCGCCGGCTGGGGGCCCGGCGCTGGCGGCTGCTCTACGGCAACCGCTACGCCACGGCGGCCGGGCTGCTGGGCCGCGCCTTCTGGCTCCGGCTGCCCCGGATGGTGGTCCGGGACCTGGCCGACCTGGCGCGGGCGAAGCTGCGACTCGACGGGCGGCGGGTCCTCGGCATCGCGGGCGGCTGGGGCCGGGCGCTCCGCCTGTTGCCCGGGTTCGTCCACGGCGGCCCACCCTGCACCCCCATCTTCGAAGATCCCCCCGAAGACTCCCCCGACGAGGAGGGCGGCTCGTGAGCCCGCCTCCGGCCTCCGGCGTGGCCCTCTCCGGCGTGGTCATCCACTGGCGGGACGAGGAGCATCTGGCCGAGCTCGTCCGAGCCTGGCCCCGGGACCCCCGGTTCGAGCTGGTGGTGGTGGACAACGGCTCCTCCCGCGAGCTTCCCGCGCTCCCGGAGGGCGTCGCCGGCCGGACGATCCGTCCCGGGGAGAACCTGGGCTTCGCCGGGGCCGCCAACCGGGGTGCCGCCCGGACGCGGGGCGCGGTGATCCTGCTCCTCAACCCGGACGCGGCGCCGGAGCCGGGCGCCCTGGAGGCGCTGCTGGA
>JASFUJ010000519.1:0-3660 GCA_050050355.1 Acidobacteriota bacterium | reverse complement strand
CCGCGTCAGCAGGTCTTCCCGCGGGTCTTCGCGGCGGCGGGTGCTGGGTGCCAGGTACGTCGGAGCAGCAGCAGTCATGAAGGGGCTCCTGCAGGTCATGAGGGACCCGTCTCGGCCATGAACGCCAGCCTGCGGTCCCGTTCTCCTGTGGGACGACCGCTCCGCTGGACCCCGCCCGGAGAGCTCGTGGAGGTCACGCGCCGGCCTGGCTGCGGCTCCGTGACGCGTACAACGAGCTCGCCGCGCTATTCCGGGTGGAACCCCTACCGGTTCCCTGCGAAGACCTCCCGCAGGCCGCGGCTGCTGACCCATCCGGCCACGGCTCCGAAGATCACCCCGAAGAGCGCGATCTCGATCCCCCAGGAGACCTGGGGAGCGACCTCCTCCAGTCGGCGGATCGCGTCTCCGAAGACCGTCCCGATACCCATCATGGCGGGGACGGCGAGCAGCACGCCGAGGACCAGACCGCCGATCCAGAACGCGAGGAAGCGCCCGTCGGAGATCGCCTGGCGTCGGAGGTAGAGCCACTGGAGCAGCCCCGCGAGGCTTCCTCCACCGAACACGATCATGATGGGCTCCACCGGCCCCGAGGTCGGCCCGATCACGATGTGACGCTCCACGGCCTCGAGGATCAGGATCGCGCCGAAGCCGATCGCCGTGGCGGCGATCCAGAGCCACGCCCGGGTCAGGAAGCGTCGGAGGACCAGGTACTGGGCGGCTCCGAGAATCGCACCGAAGACGAGAAGGGCGGGGATGTGCAC
Organism: Acidobacteriota bacterium; assembly: GCA_050050355.1. Lineage (GTDB taxonomy): Bacteria > Acidobacteriota > Thermoanaerobaculia > Multivoradales > DATKCC01 > JASFUJ01. The sequence continues at coordinate 2,899 of JASFUJ010000519.1, read as the reverse complement.
GAGGAGATTGAACTGATAGAGGGCGTCGTAGGTGGGGAGATCCATCCAGGAAGGGAGGGTCTCCGGCCTGAGGTGCTCGGGGATCCGGTCGATCTCGATCTCGGCGATCGATTCCGGAGCGAACATCCGAGCCAGTCGCTGCCCGAGGGGGAACGAGACGAAGGCGCCGGAGCAGGTGCCAGGAACTTCGGAGCAGGCCCAACCGGTCGCCGTCCGCGAGGAACTGGTCGATCCCCAGGACGCCGGGTCCGGGCTGGTCGGGCCACCAGTCGTCGCTTCCCTCGGAGACGTCGTAGGACTGGGTGTAGCCCACTGGCTCCTTGTCGAGGAGCGCCCAGACCGGACTGGGTGCCGGGCTCTTCGGGGCAGCGGGCTCTTCGGGGCAGCGTGAGCCTTTTCGTGTTGCGCAGCGCTAGCGCTCATGCTAGCGTGCAGGCATGGCAACTCTCCACGTCCGCAACGTCCCTGACCGGACCTACGAGGCGCTCCGAGAGCGCGCCAGCGAACGCCGTTCGTCCATCTCGGCCGAGGCCATCCGCCTGATCGAGCGGGGCCTTCGCACGGATCGCCTGGGCGTCGAGGAGCTCCTGGCCCGGATCGAAGCCACGCGTGTCAGGGTGCGCCCGGGTGCACCGAGCGCCGCCGAGCTGATCCGCCAGGATCGCGATGCCCGCTGACGCAACGTCGGTTCTCCTCTCGGGACCGGTGGTGATCGACGCCTCCGCGGTGGTCGAATACCTCGTCGAGCTGACGCTCACGGAGCCGGCGACCCGGCTCTTCCACCTGGCGGCCGAGGGGCGGGTGGAGCTCTGGGCTCCGGACCTCGTCTACCCGGAGTCCGCTTCGGCCCTTCGCAAGCTCGTCCGCCTCGATGCCATCGCTGCCGAACCCGCTCGGATCGCGGTGGAGAACCTGGTCGATCTCCCGATCGCGGTCGCGGGCACGGCCGCGTTGATGTCGGAGGTGTGGCGCATGCAGGCATTCATGACCCCCTACGACGCCTGCTACGTGGCCCTCGCCGACGCCCTCGGCGCGGAGCTCGTGACCGCCGAGCGCAACCTGGCGATGGAGCTTCGCAAGCGGAAGAAGCGGGCGCGTTTCCTGGGTGCGCTCTGACCGCACGGCTTCGGGCCATGGCCTCCGAGCGCGGGAGACGCCGCGGGATTGGGATTGGTGCCGGGCACGTCGGAGGAGACCGGACGACCGCTACGCCAGCAGACCTTCTCGGCTCAGCAGGTAGACTCAATCCATGGCCTCCGGGGAACCGATCGTCGTCATCGACCACCGTATCGCGCCCGAGGAGCTTGCCCGGCTCGCCGAGCTCTTCTTCGAGGACATGATCAAGTACGTTCTGGACGTCGATCGCGGTGTCGCCGCTGTCGGCGGGGAACTGCACGCCGACGCCGAAGCGCTGCTACTGGAGGCGGGCAGCGAGCAACGGAGCCTCTGGGGAGCCAACTACTACCCCGGTGTGGGGGAGGACGCGTGCATCGAGTACACGTCCCTGATCAACATTCGCCCCGGCCAGGGGAATCGCAGCATGGAAGTCCAGGACCCTGCCCTGCGCGCGCGGATCCAGGAGCTGACGTTCGCACTCATCGGCCGAGGAGAGTCGTTGCCATGACCCAGCATGCAGGACTGACTCTCGAGCGCTGGCGGAGCTTCGACCGCGATCAGCAGATCCTGATGATCAGCAACGAGATGCACCGGGGTAGCCGGCTCCGGGAGCCTGAAGCCTTGAAGCGCTGCTACGAACGGGTCCTCCGGCTCGCCGACCTCACCGCTGAAGCAGCCGACCGCCTCGCGCTTCGTCGCGAGCTCCTACGGTGGCGGGACGGCGTGGCAGAGCTCTACATCGGGGGTCAACCGGACCCCGAGAACCACCGCCGGCTCCTGAAGACGCTCCTGCTGATGAGCAAAGAGGCAGCCCGCCAGCGCCCGTACTTGCTCGTCTGAGACCGAGCCACATCCCACCCGGTCACCACCATCGCCACCCTCGGCAAGGTCGCCTCGATCATCGTCACCGGAGCCCGGGGTGCCAACCGCGGGAATGAGTGCGGAATGAGTGCCAGGCACTTCGGGCAGAGCCGAGAGTCCCCCGTCACAGGGGCTGCCAGACACGGTGCAGCTCGAGCGTGAAGCGGGGAAGCTCCGGGTCCCCGTGGATCTCGGACGGCTGGTCGAGGACCTCCACCGCGGCGCGCGGCCGATAGATGGCGACCCGGCGGGTTTCCGGATCGATCAGCCAACCCAATCGCGCGCCGTTGTCCCGATACTCCTCCATCTTGGCCTGGAGGTCCGCGGACCGATCGGTCGGGGACTTGAGCTCGAGGACGAAGTCGGGGCAGAGGGGGATGAAGCGGCGTTTCTCCTCCGGCTTCAGCTTCGCCAGGCGCGCGGTCTCGACCCAGGAGGCATCAGGGGAGCGCATGGCGCCGTTGGCCAGGATGAATCCCGCGGAGGAATCGAAGGCCACGCCCGTTCCGTCCTCGTCCGCCCAGAGGGCCAGGGCGGTGGCGATCCGGAGATTGCGGTGGCTGCTTTCGCCTCCTGCCGGTGTCATCACGATGAGGTCCCCCTGGGCGGTCCGTTCGATCCGGAGCTCCGGGTTCTCGGAGCAGAGCCGGAAGAGCGTATCGTCGGTGAGACGGAGCTCCGCGCCCACCTGGAGCTCGATGGGTACGGATTCGCTGCGGATTGCGATCTGGGTCATGGCGGCATCTGCAAGAGTATCAGCTCGATGAGCGAGGTCTCGTAAGGAGCCGTCCCGACCGGCAAAGCGCAAGGCAGCTCGGGTTTGGCTCTAGGGCCAGGAGGAACTTCGGCTCGCGGACGAGCTCCTCGGCCGACTGGCTGGTTGCCAGGAGAACGCTGTCGGGATGGGCGCCATGACGATTCC
>JASFUJ010000518.1:0-3664 GCA_050050355.1 Acidobacteriota bacterium | reverse complement strand
GCTCCGGGCGCGAGATCTCCGTGTAGTGGGGCTCGTACCGGCTCCGGTCGGCGTCGTTGTCGTTGCCGGCGATCGAGCCGTCCGGGCCCGGTGCTCCCGACTCGAACACCACCGTCTCGTCGGCGTCGAGGACCGTCAGGTGGACCCAGGCGCGCCGGGACGGGTAGGCGGTGGGCAGCTTGTGGCCCGCCATGCTTTCGATCCGCAGGTCGGCGACCAGCCGGCCGTCCCCGTCGGCCTGCCGGACCGCGTCCAGGGTGAGCAGGGCGGTGGCGGTCCCGAGGTGCTCGGCCGTCCGCCGGGAGGTGGCGTCGAGCTCCTGGGGCAGGGCCACCACGCCGAGCTCGTCCCGGTAGCGGTTGAGGAGTCTGGGCATGAAGAAGTTGCCGCCCCGGAACACGTGGCGCGAGACGGCGGCCCGGGGCCGGCCCATGACCCCGGCGATTGCGGTCTCGCCCTCGACCACGGGCATGTGGCAGTCCTGGCAGCTCCGGGCGTCCTTGTAAGAGCTGTGGAGCCACTCCAGGTAGGGCACCTGCTCCGGCAGCTCGCCCACCACCTCGCCGCCGGGTCCCAGGGCGTGGGTGAACAGGGTGTGGCAGGTGGCGCAGAGCTCGGACTTCTGGACGTGGGTCCCCTGTTCTGGCGTGAACCGCGACGCCGAGCGCATGAGCGCCCGGCGGCCCGGGTCCACCTCGAACGGGCCGAAGATCGGGCGCTGGCCGATCGGGGTGCCGGTGTCCACCACGAAGCCGGCGGTGAAGCTGTCCTCGTCGCCGAAGCCCTCCGGCGTGATCTGGTGGCACATGGCGCAGGAGACGCCGTCGGCGGCCAGGGCGTCGGCCGGGGTGGCCGCCACCGGAACCACCCCGCCGGGTCCGGCGGGGGCGATCGGCAGGTGGTCGAAGACCCGGCCCTGGCGCCCGGTCACCTTGGCCGTGGTGCGGGCCATCGGCATGTGGCAGGCGGAGCATTCGTGCTGGATCGCGGCCGACGCCGACGGATGGTCCAGGGTCTCGCGCCGGACGGCGGCCTGCCAGTAGGGGTCGCGGGCGGAGTGGGCCATCATGGAAGAGCGCCAGTCGAAGCCGATCGAGACGTCCTCGCCGTCGGGGGCGGTGAGGCCGTTGTGACAGGCCATGCACTGGTCGCTGGTGACGAAGAGCTGCGGTGCCACCGCCTGGGAGATGGCCGGCGCCGGGGCGCAGAGGATGAAGAAGAGGGACAGGACGGGAGTCGAGCGGTTCGTATGCTTGAGCATCGCGAGTCTCCTTCCTTGGTGCTGCACCCTACTTCCAGCCTTCGAGCAGGCCGCCGTCGAACCAGTCCCACAGGAAGTAGACGAGCACCTGCGTGTCCCGCTGGTCCGAGTCGGTCACGGGAATGCGGACCGCCAGGTCCGCCATGATGTTCTGGCGCTTGTTGAGGGTCACCTGGAACTGGGGCGCCACGTCCCACTGGTCGTCCTCGCCGGCGGTCAGCTCCCTGGCGCCGAGCACCTCGATCATGGGAGACCAGGAGCGGCCCCAGCGCCCCTCGGTGAACGTCTTGCCGAGGGCGAGGCGCAGGAACGCTTCCTCCTGGGCGCGATCCTCGTCCACCGGAAGCTCCAGGGCCACCTGGGCGTGGAGGAAGGCGTCCGCCGGCAGGAGCTGGCCGAAGGAGACGAACGGCTCCACCTTGACCGTCCCGCTGCCGAAGCCCTCGTCCTGGTCGCCGGTGGGGAGGATCACCTCGCCGGCGATGCTGAGGATCCGGCCCTTGTCGAGATCGTGGTAGATCGCCCGCTTGGCGCCCACGGCGACGTCGCCGACGGAAGCTTCCCAGTCGGTGGTGTCCCCGTCGGGATCGGCGGGCACGACCTCCCGCTCCTCCCAGCCGAACGGCACCACCAGCTCCCACTGGTTGCGGGCGCCGAAGCGGTTCTCGTAGACGATCTCCCCCTCCACGACGCCGTCGCCCTCGACGCTGGACAGGAGGGTGAAGACCGCCTCGTCCTCCGGGTACGCCTTCTCGGTGAACATCGGCCGGGGCAGGTTGAGATCGCCCCGCGGCCAGGCCGGATCGGGGCAGAAGCCCCGCACGTGGGCGAGGACTCGTTCCGCCTCCCGGTCCGAGAGCACCTCCCCGAACGCCGGCATCATCGGGTCGAAGGCCCGGGCCGGGCCGCCGCCGTGGATGACCGCCAGCCAGTCGGAGTCCGGCTCGCGGGGGGCGAAGTTGCAGTCGGTGAAGTCGGGCAGAGGGGTGGCGAACCCCACCGCGCTCGGCGGGGCGCCGGCGCCGTTGGCGCCGTGGCAGCTGGCGCAGGCGGCGCGGTAGAGCTCGGCGCCGCTCGCGGGGGGCGGGGCGGCTTCGTCGGCGGATGCGATGCCCGGCGTCAGCGATCCGACGATCACACCGAGCATTGCCAAGATGGGCGCCGCGACGACCAGCGCCGGCGCCGGCCCCCTCGGGGTCGGCCTCGGGAAACGCCTCATGACTCGCTCCTTCCGTTCGGTGGGACGGCGAGCAACCTCTCCTCGGGTTGGAGGCCCCCCCTCCGCTGCCGCCGCCAGGGCTGTCAGGTTCAGAGTAGAGACGTTTCGCTCGCCTGACGACGGCTGACCGGGTAGACGTGCACCGCCCCGCCGGGTGGGATCGGTGGGTTCGCCGGGTCCGGCGGAGCCGGAGCGGCCGGGGCGAAGGGGATAGAGTCCGGGTGATGGATGATCCGGTGACCAGACGAACGGCCCCCGTGCGGTGGTTGCTCCCGTGCCTGTCCGGCGCGTTCCTGCTGATCGTGTGCGCCTGCCGGCCCGATCCCCACGAGCTGGCGCTCCGGATGATCGAGCCGGGCGAGCCGGTGGAGCTCTCCGGCGGCCGCACGCTCACGGTGGAGCGCCGGGAGGGGGCGACGCTGGTCGGCGTGCGGGTCGAGGGGCCGGCAGAAGCCTGCGACGGCACCATGGAGGTGGAGGCGCGGGAGGCACGGCTGGAGCGGGCCTCTGCCGCGACGGCCGGAGCGACGCCCGGCGAGGCCCCCGCGCGCCTGGTCCTCGACGGGGCGGTGATGGTCGAGCGGTGCGGCGAGCTCGAGTCGGTGACCCGGGTCGAGCGCCTGGCCGTGGCCCTCGATGCGCTCTGAGCCGGTCGCTCCGAGCCGTCCGGCGCCGGGTCCCCGAGAGGCTGACGGCGTCCGGGGGAGGAGCCCGCGTCCTAGCTGCCGGGCCGACGCTCTCCCGCTTCGCGAGGCGTCGAGTCCCGGGGGCCCCTCTCGCTGCGCGTCTCCCGGTAGGCGCTCAGCGCGCTGGTGCGCAGACGGCCGTCGAGCTCGGCGTCGATGTGGCCGGTCTCCCGGAGCCGGTCGAGGGCCCGGTCGACGCAGCGGCTGTAGTGGCCGAGGGAAGGCCACGAGGCCGCGAAGTCGCAGGGGATCTCCGGGAAGACGATCCGTTCGCCGCTCCGCACGCCCTCGAGCCGGTTGCGCACGCCCCCGGGCCACTGCACCTCGACCGTCGCGGTGTCGGCCTCGCCGAGACCGAACAGGCGCGCCAAGCTGCTCTGGGAGGCGTAGCTGGCCCCCGCCGTCACGGGGGCCAGGGCCGGCCGGCCCCGCTCCGGGATCACCCGCACCAGGGCGCCGATGCCGTCCCGGTTGACGGTACCGTCCGGCAGGAGGCCG
>JASFUJ010000517.1:0-3673 GCA_050050355.1 Acidobacteriota bacterium | reverse complement strand
AGGCCCTGGACGACCGGTTCAACCCGGACGTCGGGTTCGACCTCAACCGCTCGGGCGCCGAGGCCCTGGCCGATCTGCTGCTCCAGCGGGATCCCGAGGGCCTGGCGGCCGAGGGCGAGGAGGCCGCCGAGCGGTACTACGGAGAGGTCGCCGAGACGGTGATCTCCGTGCGGGAAGAGGACGGCATCTTCGCCGGCTGGGACGAGCTGGAGGGCGCCGAATCGTTGAGCGCGACCGTGCTCGACGCGCTGCGCCGGGAGACGTCGCTCGGCCGGTTCTCGCTCCTGGCCACGGAGAGCGTCGGTCCGCAGATCGGCCGGGAGCTCCGGTTCAAGGGCGTGCTGGCGGTGGTCCTGTCGCTGATCGGGATGCTGCTCTACATCTGGTTCCGGTTCGAGCTCCGCTTCGGGGTGGGCGCCCTGATGGCAGTGTTCCATGACGTGCTCGTGGTCCTCGGCTTCTACGCCCTCATGGACTTCGAGTTCAACCTGACCACCATCGCCGCCTTCCTGACCCTGGTGGGCTACTCGGTGAACGACACGGTGGTGATCTTCGACCGGGTGCGCGAGAACATGCGCCGCAACCGGCGCGAGCCGTTCGCGGAGACGCTCAACCGGAGCATCAACCAGACCCTGTCGCGGACGATCCTCACCTCCGGCACGACCCTGCTGGCGGTCGGGGCGCTGCTCGTCCTGGGCGGCGACGTGCTGCGCGGGTTTTCGTTCGTGCTCACCATCGGTATCGTGGTCGGCACGTACTCCTCGGTGTACGTGGCGAGCCCCTTCGCGCTGCTCTGGGAGCAGCTCTTCGGTACGGAGGCCCGGGCGCGGCGGGAGGCCAAGGCGGCGTAGCTGGATCGGCCCCTCAACCCCTCGGTCCCCTTCTCCCCCTCACGGGGGGAAGGGGGACGCCCCCGAAGGTGCCCCCCACGAGCGGTCGGTCCCCTTCCGGCCGGCCGTCATGTCCTATAATCCGTCAACGGGCTCTCCCGGTACGGAGTCCGTAGGACGGAGATGGCCCCTTCGCGCAACAGGACACCCCCGCCCCCGGTCCCTTCCATCGGGGTGGTGCGGTTCGACGACATCCTGCACCGGCTGGAGGCACGGGAGCGCGTCTACGACGAGAGCTTCCTGCGCCGGGTCTACGTTTTCTCCGCCCAGGCTCACCGGGACCAGACCCGGCGCTCCGGGGAGCCCTACCTGACCCACCCGCTGTCGGTCGCGTACCTCCTGGCCGACCTCAAGTTCGACCAGGTCTGCGTCGCCGTCGGCCTGCTCCACGACGTCCTGGAAGACACACTGACCACCAAGGAGGCCCTGGAGGAGAGCTTCGGCTCCGAGGTGGCCGAGCTGGTGGACGGGCTCACCAAGCTGGCCCGGCACGAGTACGTGCGCCGGGACGAGGCCCAGGCGGAGACCTTCCGCAAGATGATCCTGGCATCCGCCCGGGACATCCGGGTCATCCTGGTGAAGCTGGCCGACCGGATGCACAACATGCAGACGCTGGAGCACCTGGCTCCGGAGAAGCGCCGGCGGATCTCCCGGGAGACGCTGGAGATCTACGCGCCGATCGCCCACCGGCTGGGGATGGCCCGGGTCAAGGGAGACCTGGAGGATCTGGCGTTCTACTACCTCTACCCCCACCAGTACACCGAGCTCCACTCGCGGATCGAGGAGAAGCTGAAGGTGGGCAAGGAGTCGATCGCGTCGATCCGCGAGCGGCTCGTGCGGACGCTGGAGGAGTCCGGGATCGAGGCGGAGATCAGCTACCGGGTGAAGCGCTACTACTCGATCTACCAGAAGCTCCGGCGCCAGGGCATCGACATCTCCCAGCTCTACGACTACCTGGCGTTCCGGATCGTCACGCGAGACCTGAAGGACACCTACGCCGGGCTCGGCGTCGTCCACCAGGCCTGGCGGCCGATCCCCGGGCGGTTCAAGGACTACATCGCCATGCCGAAGCCGAACCTCTACCAGTCGTTGCACACGACCGTGGTGGGGGAGAGCGGCCAGCCGTTCGAGGTCCAGATCCGGACGCGGGAGATGGACCTGGTGGCCGAGGAGGGGATCGCCGCCCACTGGCACTACAAGGAGGGCGCGGAGCCGCCGGAGGAGAGCGACCCGAACATCCTCTGGCTGCGCCAGCTCCTCGAGTGGCAGAAGGAGGTCCAGGATCCGCGCACCTTCCTCACCAGCCTGAAGATCGATCTCTACCCGGAGGAGGTCTACGTCTTCACTCCGAAGGGGGAGGTGCTCTCGTTCCCCCGCGGGGTGACGCCCATCGACTTCGCCTACAAGATCCACACGGAGCTCGGGCACCAGTGCTCCGGCGCCCGGGTCAACGGCAAGCTCGTCCCGTTGCGCACGGAGCTCCACAACGGCGACATGGTGGAGGTGCTCACCAACCCCAACCGCCATCCGAGCCGGGACTGGCTGAACTTCGTGGTCACCACGCGGGCGAAGAGCAAGATCCGCCACTGGCTCAACACTCAGCAGAAGCGCCGCGCGGTGGAGATCGGCCGACGGCTGCTGGAGAAGGAGATCCGCAAGTTCCGGCTCAGCCCGAGGAAGCTCCTGGAGGGCGACCAGCTCGACCGGTACCTCAAGGACGAGGGCATGTCCAACCTGGACGACCTGCTGTCACGGATCGGCTTCGGCAGGACCCAGCCGCGGCAGGTGGTCGAGCGGCTGGCGCCGGAGGAGGTCGGGGCCGAGGCGACGACGGAGGAGCCGGGCCGGCTGCGCCAGGCGGTCACCCGTCTGCTGCCCGGCGGGCGGGACGAGGGGCCGATCATGGTCAAGGGCCACGGGGACCTCCTCGCCTACATGGCCAAGTGCTGCAGCCCGCTGCCCGGCGAGCGGATCGTCGGCTACATCACCCGCGGACGCGGCGTCTCGGTGCACTCGGTGGACTGCCCCAACGTGAAGAACCTCATGTACAACCCGGAACGGGAGATCGAGGTCCGCTGGGCCAAGGAGGTGGACGACGTCTTCAGCGCCACCCTGTTCATCGAGACCGAGGACCAGAAGGGGATGCTGGCCAAGCTCACGCAGGTGGTCGCCGAGTACAAGTCGAACATCACCAACATCGGCGCCCGCACCACCGAGACCGGTCACGGGCTGATCGAGATGAAGCTCGAGGTGCGCAACCGCAAGCACCTGCGCAAGATCCTGGAAGGTCTGCGCAAGGCGCAGGGGGTGCTGCGGGTCACCCGCCAGATGGCCTCGGCGAGCCCGGTGGGCGAGGTGTCGGAAGCCCGCTGAGGAGGTGTCCGGAGGGCTGCGGATAGACGGGTACCGGGCGGAGGCCGTGGGCGGGCCTCCGCGGGGAGCTCCGTCAGTCCGTCAGTCGGTCGGTCCGTCCGAGGATTGGGCTCGGCTGGAGCCTCAGGTGCGGGCCGCCTCTTCCTCGGGCGACCAGTCCCGGGCCGGGGCCTTCGCGACCTTGCCGCTCCGGAGGCAGCGGGTGCAGACCAGGATGCGCTGGACGCTTCCGTCCACCAGGGCGCGGACCCGCTGAAGGTTCGGTTTGAACGTGCGCTTCGTCACGTTGTGGGCGTGGCTGATGCTCGAGCCGAAGACGGTGGATTTTCCGCAGATGTGACACTGCCTGGGCATTGCTGTGCTCCTTCGGTTCAGTCCGAACGGCGAAGGGTAGCAGAAGGTCCCGGACC
>JASFUJ010000516.1:0-3675 GCA_050050355.1 Acidobacteriota bacterium | reverse complement strand
CTGGACGTCCGCCGCGACACGGCCGCCGACGGCTTCGACCGCCGGAGCCGGCAACCGCGTCTCGAGCTGCTCTACAACCGGCCCCGGCTCTGGGGCTCGGTCTCCCTCCAGGATCAGCTCTCCGACGGATCGAGCGGGGACTTCGAGGTCCGGTCCCTGCTCGGCAGGCTGTCGTGGCAGGCGAGCGAGAAGATCGTGGTCAACCTCCAGGTCCGCGACGAATCGAACGTCGCCGACGTCGCGGTCTTCGGCCGCGACACCGACACCCTGCAGACCGGCGTGGAGGCCCTGCGCCGCTCCCGGTTCTGGTCCGTTTCCACCGCGTACCAGCGCTACGAGCTCGACAACCGGCAGACCGGTCTGGACGTGGTCCAGGACCGCTACGAGGGCCGCCTCAACGCCTCTCGCAGCTTCTGGGACGGCCGGCTGAGCCTCAGCTTCGACGGCCGGGCGACCGAGGTCGAGCGGACCTCCGAGGTGCCCGCGGGCTCCGTGCTGGCCGACCCGGTGCCGGCGCTCCAGGGCCTGTTCGAGATCGACCCGAGCCCCGAAGAGGGAGCCCTCGAGCCGGCGCCCGGCCTGATCGACGGCGACTTCGCCACGCCTGCCGCCGGGGGGGCTGCCCAGGGGATCGAGATCGGCGCCGCCTTCACCTTCCGCAACCTGGGCGTGGACGTGGGCTTCCTCCGCCCGGTGGACCGGCTCGAGATCGCCGTCGACGCGCCGTCGGACCCGGCGCTGGTCTGGCGCGTCTACCACAGCTCGGACAACCTGCTGTGGCAGGAGATTCCCGGTGTCACCGCCGCATGGGACGGCGACCTGCTCCGCTACACGCTGCGCTTCCCCCCGACCACGGACCGCTACTTCAAGGCGGTCAACGTGACCGTCAACGGGGCGATCGACGTCCAGGTCACCGAGCTGCGGGCGCTACTCACCACCACGGGCGCTCCCGGAGGCGCCGGGGCCGGCCAGGAGTCCACCTTCTACCAGGCGGACGCGGCGGTCAGGTTCCGGCCCCACGAGCGGGTCACGGCCAGCGTCGGCGCCGGCGCCAGCCGGGACGAAGGGGTCGCCGGCACCGTGCTCCGCCGGGACTTCGAAGACGTCCACGGCAGCGCCCGGATCGCCTTCGACCTGCCCGGGCACCTGCGCCTCAACGCGGGCTACCGCTACGTGGACTACGAGAACCGCGTCGCGCCGATCCTGCTCCGGACCGAGGAGACGACCTCCGCGCAGCTCGGCTGGAACCCGCTGGAGACCCTCGACGCGGTCCTGTCCTTCACCCTGCGGGACGAGCTGGACGAAGGGGAGCTGCTGCGCTCGACGGAGACGCTGCGCCTGCGCCTCGACACGATCCTGCTGCCCGACCTCCACCTGGACTCCCAGGTGGAGGCGTCGCAGGTCGACGAGCCGTTCGCCGGCCGCCGGCGCGACGTCCTCGCCTGGCACGAGATGCTCGACGCGAGCCCGACCCGCAACCTGCGGGTGGGCGGCGGCTTCTCCTACATCCGCTACGACAACGCGACCGGCGAGACCGACTTCGAGTCGCGGGACCTGCGGTTGCGCTCCACCTGGCGGGTGAGCGGCTACCTCTCGGTGTCGGGCGACTGGACCCTGAGCGACACCAACGAGCGGGAGACGACCCGCCAGAGCTACAGCCTGGCCTACAACCCGGGTCGCCGGCTGAGCGTCTCCCTCAACTACCAGGAGCTGGCGAGCGGAGACGACCGGAAGGTCATCAGCGGCGCTGCATCGGCGACGTACCGCCTCAACCAGAGCTTCAGCCTCTTCGGGAGCTACACTTTCTCCGGGCTCGAAGAGCTGGCCGGCACCGACCGGGACATCACCTCGGTCCGGGCCGGTGTGCGACTCTTCTTCTGACGCCATCCACGGGACCGGAGACACCCATGAAACGCGACCGAACGACGACCCTGACCTGCTGCCTCGCCGTCCTGCTGACGCTCGCCGCCTGCAGCAGCGGCGGCCCCCGCTCGACCGAGTTCACCAACCCGCGCTTCAACTTCGGCTTCGTCGAGCGCGTGGCGGTGATCCCGTTCGAGAACCTCTCCAACGACCGCCAGGCGGGCGCGCGGGCGACCCGGTTGATGATCACCGAGCTGCTCGCCACGGGGGCGGTGGACGTGGTCGAACCCGGGGAGGTCCAGGCGGCGCTCAACCAGTTCGGCCAGCGGGTGACCGTGCCGAGCACCGAGCAGGTGATCACCCTGGGCGAGCGGCTGGGAGTGCAGGCGCTGATCCTGGGGAGCGTCACCGAGTCCTCCGTCCAGCGCTCGGGCACCGTGGGCATTCCGGTAGTGAGCCTCGACGTCCACATGGTCGAGGCCGAGACCGGCGCCACGGTCTGGGCCGCGAGCCACACCGAGAAGGGCGGCAACCTGGGGGCCCGGCTGCTGGGGACCACCGGCGAGCCCATCTCCGAGACCACGCGCGAGACCGTCCGCGCCATCCTCGACACCCTGATCAACTGACCGGACCACCGACCGAGAGCCGAGACCGAGCCGGAGACCCCAACCGTGCGCTTCCACCCAGCCATCGTCCTGCTCGCAGGGGCCGCCGCGGCGCTCGCCGCGCCGGCGGGCCTGTCGGGACAGCCGGGCAGCCGGGCGTCCGTGCTGGCAGTCTCCCCACTGCAGGACCACGTGGGCGATCCGGAAGCCGCCGTCGTGGTGGACGCGGCGCTGCGCGACGCCCTGGCGGCCGGCCATCGGCTGGTGGCGCCGGAGCGTCTCCGGGACGCCCTGCGGGCGGGCCGCCTCCGGGACGTGGACGCCGCGACCCCGGAGCAGCTCGCCCGGCTCGCGCGGGAGACCGGCGCCGAGCTCCTGGTCTCCTCCACCCTGCACTTCGCGGCGCGCGAGCTGCCGCCCCGGGTCACCCTCTCCGCCCGCCTCTACCGGCTCGGCGACGGCGAGCCGCTGCGCAGCGGCTTCGTCTCGGTCAGCGGTCTGGACCACCGCGGCCTCCTCGGCCTCGGAGTGGTCACGGACTTCGACGTCCTCGCCCGGCGCGCCGCGGGCCGGCTGGCCGAGGCGCTGAGCGAGCCGTCCGGCGGATCCGGCCGAGTCGGCCGAGTCGGCCGAGTCGGGGCCGGCCGAGCCCCCGGAGCCCTGATCAAAGTGGCCCTGGTGCCCCTGGGCAGCGTCACGGACCGTGCCGGCACCGCCGCCGCGGCCGCCGCCACCGAGGCCGTCCGGGCGGAGCTGGACCGCCAGGGGGTCACCACCGTCTCCCCCGGCCTGGTCATCGCCGCGCTGCGCGGCCAGGGACTGTTCGTCTGGGGCGGTGCGAGCGACGCCCTGCGCACCCTTCTCGCAGAGCGGACCGGTGCCCGGTTCCTGCTCACCGGCTCGGTCGAGGCCTACGACGTGGCGGGCAGCGGGACCGAGCCCGATCCCCACGTGGCCCTGGCCCTGCGGCTCGTCGACGCCGAGACCGGACGGATCGTCTGGGCGGGCGGCGACGAGCGCACCGGCTGGGATCAGCCGGGGCTGTTCCGCCTCGGCCGGGTCTATACCCGCGGCGAGCTCGCCCGGCGCATGACCGAAACGCTGGTGGCGCGACTCCTCGAGGAGCGCACCGATCTCCATCAATCCGGAGGCTCCCGGCCCGGAAGCTTCCGAACCGAAGGCACTCGACCATGAAATATCGCGACTC
>JASFUJ010000515.1:0-3676 GCA_050050355.1 Acidobacteriota bacterium | reverse complement strand
CGGTGGGCGGGATCCTCGCTCAGGGGAACCTGCTCGGCCCGGTCCTCGCTCATCCGGAACAGGCCCCGGTCGGCCCCGATCCAGAGGACGCCCGCCCGGTCCCGAAGCAGCGCATGGACTCCCTGGCCGAGCTCGAGCCCTTCCAGCGCCGGGATCGCGGAGACGTCGCCGGAAGGATCCATCCGGACCAGGCCGCCGCCGGTCCCGATCCAGACCGTACCGTCAGGCTCCTCGACCACCGCGCGGACGAGGTCCTTGGGCAGCCCGTCCTCCGTGGTGTACCGGGCGATCGGGGACCCGTCGCGGATCCGCAGCAGGCCCCGGCTGGTGCCGGCCCAGACGTCGCCCGACGGGCCCTGCACCAGCCGCGCCACGCCGAGCGAAGGAATCGCCTCGGGAAGCTCGAACCGGCGGAACGTTCCCTCCCGGAAGGTCGCGAGCCCGTGGCGCTCGGTGCCGACCCACAGGGTTCCGTCCGAGTCCTCGAGCAGGGCCAGCAGCCGATCGCTCGGCAGCTCCGGGTGTCGTGCCCGGTTGTAGGTCTCGAACCGGACGCCGTCGAAGCGGGCGAGACCGGCGAAGGTGGCGATCCAGAGGTAGCCGTCCCGAGTCTGGACCAGGCCGTTGGCCGAGCCCTGCGGCAGCCCCTCCTCCGTGGTCCAGGTCCGGCGAACGTGCTGCGCGATGGTGCGGTCGGGGTCGAACGCGCGAAGTGGTGCCGCGAGCGCGAGCACGCCCCCTGCGAGAACGAGCGCGGTGCGGAGACCCCGGGACGACGCCGTTGGAGACCACTGCATGTGTCCACCCACAATTTATCATTCGCTTCCGTCGATCTGGACCCTTGTCGGACCCCGGGTGGATCGGAGCGACTTTCGTCACGAGATCGGGGTGCGTGGACGTCCGGGCGGCTAAACTCGGGCGCACGCACCGTCCGGAGCATCCATGACCGTCGAGATCCTGACCCTCCTCCTCCTGCTCGCCTGCGCGCTGGTGGTCTTCCTGTTCGAGTGGCTGCCGGTCGACCTGGTGGCGCTGCTCCTGGTCCTGGCCCTGGTGCTCACCGGAGTCCTCACGCCCGCGGAGGCCTTCTCGGGCTTCGCGGACGAGGTGATCGTGATCCTCGCTTCGATCTTCGTGCTCTCCGGGGCGCTCGTGCGCACCGGGGTGATGGAGTGGCTCGCCGGCGCCATCTACCGGGTCGCGGGCCGCGCCGAGAGCCGG
The DNA here is from genome assembly GCA_050050355.1 of Acidobacteriota bacterium. Classification (GTDB taxonomy): domain Bacteria; phylum Acidobacteriota; class Thermoanaerobaculia; order Multivoradales; family DATKCC01; genus JASFUJ01. Next base: position 2,455 of record JASFUJ010000515.1, on the reverse strand, counting down.
GTGGTGGCCGCGATCGCCACCGCCACGGCGCTCCTCTCCGCCTTCTTCAGCAACACGAACGTCACCGCGGTGCTGCTGCCCGGAGTGCTCGGGTACTCGCGGGAGCGGGGAGTGCACGCCGGCCGGCTGCTGATCCCGCTCGCCTACGCCTCCATGCTCGGCGGCACCTGCACGCTGGTCGGCACCTCCACCAACCTGGCGGCCAGCGGGATGTTCGACGAGATCGGCCTGGAGCCGCTCTCGGTCTTCGAGCTGGCGCCGGTGGGCGCGGTCATGGTGGTCGTGGGCGTGGCCTACCTGGCGCTCGTCGGCCGCCGTCTCCTGCCGGCGCGGGGGGCGGGCCCGCTGTCGGAGCAGTACCATGTCCAGGACTACCTGGCGGAGATCGTCGTCGGCGGCGAGGCGGAGCTGGCCGGGAAGAGCCTCGAGGATTCCGCGCTGGTCGGCGGGGACCTGAACGTGCTGGCGATCATGCGCCGCGGGGACCGGATCGTGCCCAGGCGCACCACCCGGATCGAGCCCGGCGACCTGATGATCGTCCAGGGTCCGCGGGAGCTGCTGCTGGACCTGGAGACCCGCTCCGGGATCGACTTCGAAGACCGGATCAGCGTCGGAGACGAGGAGCTGCGTGCGGGGGACCTTCTCCTCGCCGAGGCGATCGTCATGCCGCGCTCCGCGTTCGTCGGCCGGACGCTCCGGGAGCTCGACTTCCGGCGGCGCTACGGCCCCTCCGTCCTGGCGATCCACCGGCGGGGCGAGTCGATCCCGATCAAGCTCCAGAACCTGCCCCTCGAAGTGGGGGACGTGCTCCTACTCCAGGGCAGCGACGAGGCGCTCCACCTGCTGCAGGAACGCCACGATCTCTGGCTCCTGGGCGAGGTGTCCCACGTGCCCTTCCGCCGGCGGAAGGGCCTGTTCGTCCTGGGAGCGGGGCTCGCCGCCGTCGTGTCGGGAACCGCCGGCTGGTTGCCGCTCTCGGTGGCCTTTCTGCTGGCCGCCGTGGCGGTGGTCCTCACCCGCTGCGTGCGGCCGGAGAAGCTCTACGAGATGATCGAGTGGCGGGTGCTGATCCTGATCGGGGGGATGACCTCCTTCGGCCTGGCCATGGCGAAGACCGGAGCCGCGCCCTACCTGGCCGGGCGGATCGTGGACTGGATGCTGCCCTTGGGCGTGCTCTCCGTCCTGGGCGCGCTGGTGGCGCTGACCATGGTGCTGACCCAGCCCATGTCCAATGCGGCCGCGGCGCTCGTCGTGCTGCCGGTGGCCGTGTCCGCCGCCCGGGAGATGGGGGTCGATCCGCGCAGTGTCGCGATCCTGGTCACGCTGGCGGCCTCCCTGTCGTTCATCGCCCCGTTCGAGCCCGCGTGCTTGCTGGTCTACGGCCCCGGCCGCTACCGCTTCCGGGACTTCGTCAAGGCCGGGCTGCCGCTGACCCTGATCGCCTTCGTCCTCCTGCTGATCCTCGTCCCGTGGGTGTGGCCGCTCGGTTGAAGTCTCCGGGGATAGACTGCGTCCACCGATGACGTCCTCCGCCCCGTCCTCCCGCGTCGCAGCGCTCCACCGCTCGATCCGGACGGCGCTCGCCCGCCGGCGCCCCGTCTTCTTCCTCGACTACGACGGCACGCTGACGCCGATCGTCGAGCGCCCCGAGGACGCGGTCCTGTCCGAGGAGATGCGGACCGTCCTGGGGCGCCTGGCCGCGCGCTTCCCGGTGGCCGTGGTCAGCGGCCGGGGACGGCCGGACGTGGAGGAACGGGTCGGCCTCCCCGGCCTCTACTACGCCGGGAGCCACGGCTTCGACATCGCCGGGCCTCCCGGAGCGGGGGGGACGGAGGGCGCCGGCGTCACCCACCAGGCCGCCGCGGACGCGGTCCCGGTGGTCGAGGAGGTGACCGGGCGCCTGGAGCGCGCGCTGGCCGGCTTCGCGGGCGCCCAGGTGGAGCCCAAGCGCTTCACCGTGGCGGTCCACTACCGGCGGGCGGCCCCGGAGGACGTGCCGCGCATGGAGGCCGTCGTCGACCGCCTGGTGGCCGAGCACCCGGGGCTCCGCAAGGCGGGCGGCAAGAAGGTCTGGGAGATCCGCCCCGCCCTCGACTGGGACAAGGGCAAGGCCGTCGAGTGGATCCTCCGGGTGATCCTCTCCCGCGGCGATCTCGCTCCCGAAGACGCTCTTGCGATCTACGCGGGCGACGACGACACCGACGAGGACGCCTTCCGCGCCCTGCGAGACCACGACCCGCCCGGGATCTCCATCCTGGTCACCGAGACCCCGCGCCCCACCGCAGCTACCCACACCCTCCGCGACCCCGACGAGGTCCGGGCCCTCCTCGCCCTCCTCGCCCCCCCTCCCTGACCCCCGCCATCCCCTCCCTGACCCCCATCCCCTCCCTGACCCCCATCCCCTCCCTGACCCCCATCCCCTCCCTGACCCCCATCCCCTCCCTGACCCCCATCC
>JASFUJ010000514.1:0-3678 GCA_050050355.1 Acidobacteriota bacterium | reverse complement strand
GTCGTCGGGCTCATGTCTCCTCCTCGCTCCTCGATCTTCGGGAACATCTTGCGCAGCTTGAGCGACAGGTCCTCCGGGTCGGGCGACTGGGCCATCGCCTCCTCGTAGGTGATGGTCCCGTGAGCCAGCAGCGCCAGCAGCGACTGGTTCATGGACTGCATCCGGTAGTACCGGACCGAGCCTTCGATCTCCTCGAGGATGCCGGCGGTCTCGCCCATCTCGACCATCTTGGTGATCTTCGGCGACCCCTTCAGGATCTCCATGGCCGCCACGCGCCCCCCCTCGGCGCGCTCCACGAGCTGCATGGAGACCACCCCCTTGAGCACCTGGGCGAGCTGGGCCCGCACCTGGGTCTGCTGGTCGGACGGGAAGCTGTCGAGGATCCGGTCGACGGTCTGGGAGGCGCTGTTGGTGTGGAGGGTCGAGAACACCAGGTGGCCGGTCTCCGCCGCGGTGATCACGGTGGAGATGGTCTCCCGGTCGCGCATCTCGCCGACCATGATCACGTCCGGGTCCTGGCGCACGGCGTTGCGCAGCGCCTCGGTGAAGTCCGTGGTGTCGGTGCCCACCTCGCGCTGGGAGATGGAGGCCATGTTGTCGGTGAACAGGAACTCCATCGGATCCTCGATGGTGATCACGTGCACCGGCCGGTTCTTCGAGATGTACTTGATGAGCGCCGCGAGCGTGGTCGACTTGCCGCTGCCCGTCGGGCCGGTCACCAGCACCAGTCCCTGGTTGATCTTGCAGAAGTCCAGCAGGGTCTCCGGCAGCTCCAGATCCTCGACGCTCTGGATGTCGTACGGCACCCGCCGGAAGGACGCGGCAAGGGTGCCCCGCTGCATGTAGACGTTGCCCCGGAACCGGGCCAGCCCGCTGACGCCGTAGCCGATGTCGACCGCCAGCCGCTCCTCCAGCCGGGTCTTCTGGGGAGGCGTCAGCACATCGAGCAGCATCTCCCGGATCTGGTCCGGACCGAGGCTCTCCGACTCCACCGGCAGGAGCCGCCCGTTGATCCGCAGCAGCGGTGGGCGAGTGGGCTTCAGGTGGAGGTCCGAGGCCCCCTTCTTGGTCATCAGCTTGAGCAGCGAATCGAGATCCACGTCTCCCCCTCGAACCCATCCAGATCGAAACTTGGCTATTCTACATGGCATGGACCGATCGCGCTCCTCCGGACACCGGACCGGGCCGGAATCGTGCGCCGTCCTCTCCTGTCCTCTCGGTGCCCTGCTCGCCGGGGCCCGAGACGGCGCCCTGGTCCGGCTGTCGTTCTTCGATTCGATCGCCGCGGCGGAGCAGGCGGTCCGCGCCGCCGAAGACCCCGTCCCCGGCCCCGTCGTGGACCCGTCGGCCCCGCCCCTCCCGGACGCCGCCGCGCAGCTCGCCGAGTACTTCGCCGGCGCGCGGAAGGCGTTCGACCTGCCGCTGGCACCCGAGGGGACGGAGTTTCAGCGCAGGGTCTGGCGAGCGCTCGCCGAGATCCCGTGGGGGGAGACCCGGAGCTACGGCGACCTGGCCCGGGCCGTGGGCCGCCCCGGAAGCGCCCGGGCGATCGGCGGGGCGATGAACCGCAACCCGATCGCCATCGTGCTGCCCTGCCACCGGATCGTCGGCGCCGGCGGCGCCCTCACCGGATACGGAGCGGGCCTCGACCGGAAGCGCTACCTGCTGGAGCTGGAGAGGGTCCTGCTGCCGGGGACGGGCGCCCCGCTCCCCCTCCGGTAGACTCCGGCCCCGAGACTCCGCTCCGACCTCAGTCCGATCTCTATTGGAGAGACCCGCTCATGTCGCAGATCGAACGCCGGCTCCGGCCGTCCCTCGCCGCCCTCGCCCTGCTCGCCGCGCTCCTCGTCCCGGCCGCTCCGTCGGCCGCGCAGCCGCCCACGGAGCTGACCCTCGGGGACCTGTTCGACGAAGCGCGGACCGGACGCGCCGCCGGCGCGCTCCGCTGGCGCCCGGACGGCTCCGCGCTCACCTATGCGTGGGACGCCGGCGACGGCGAGGCCCTCTGGAGCATGGACGCGGCGACCGGGGAGACCGAGGTGCTGCTGACGGCGGCCGACCTGCAGGCCGCGGCCGGCACCGAGGACGCCCCGTCGCTCGGGGCGTACCAGTGGGCGCCGGACGGCTCGGCGCTGCTGATCGAGTCGGGCGGCGACCTGTACCTCTGGCGCCCGGAGGGCGGGGTCTCGCGGCTCACCGAGACGGAGGAGGCCGAGGAGGCACCGGCCTTCTCTCCGGACGGCGGGAGGATCGCCTACGTCCGCGAGGCCGACCTCCACCTGCTGGACCTCGCCGACGGCTCGGAGCGGGCCCTCACCACCGACGGCGAGCCCGGCGAGATCTTCAACGGCACCACCGACTGGGTCTACTGGGAGGAGATCTGGGGCCGGGACGCCACCGCCTTCTGGTGGGGGCCGCGGGGCGAGCGGATCGCCTACTACCGGTTCGAGGACGGGCCGGTGGGCCGGTACACCCTGCTCCCCGACCCGACGCCGGTCTACCCGGAGCCCACGGTGCAGCGCTACCCGAAGGCGGGGACCGACAACCCGGTGGTGAAGGTCGGCGTGCTCGACCTGACCGGCGGCGAGACCGTCTGGTTGGACGCCGGCGTCGAGCCCGCGCGGGAGGAGACCTACCTCGCCCGGGTCCACTGGGTGCGCCGGGACGACCGGGACGACCGGGACGGGGACCGCGTCGCCCTGGAGCGGCTGAACCGGGAGCAGACCGACCTCGGCCTGCTCCTGTGCGAGCCGGCCACCGGCGCGTGCCGGACGATCCTGGAGGAGCACCACGACACGTGGGTCAACCTGGGCGACGAGACCACGTTCCTGGACGACGGCCGGTTCCTGTGGGCCTCGGAGCGGAGCGGCTGGCGCCACCTCTACCTCCACGGGGAGGACGGGAGCCTCGTGCGTCCGCTCACCGCGGGCGCGTGGGCCGTGGCGTCGATCGATCACGCGGGTCCCGACGCGGCGATCGTCACGGCCTACGGCGCCGGCCCCCTGGGAGCCGCCTCGCGCCGGGTGCTCCGGGTGCCCTACGACGGCTCCGCGCCGGAGGAGCTGACCACGCCCACCGGCGCGATCGGCGGATGGCACTCCGCCGCCGTCTCGCCGGCCGGCACCCACTGGGTCCACGGCTGGAGCGACGCCGACCACCCGGGATGGCAGCGGCTGGAGACCCTTGCCGGCGAGACGGTGGCCGAGCTGCCCTCCGAGCCGCCGGCCTTCGATCCGTCGGAGCTGCCGAGCTGGCGCATCGTCACCCTGCCGGCGCTCGAAGGGGAGACGGAGGCCGCGCCCGTCAGGCTGCCGGCGGCCCTGCTGCTGCCGCCGGGCGTCGACGCGAGCACCGCCGCGCAGCACCCGGTGATCATGTACCACTACGGCTGTCCCGCCTCCCAGGTGGTCGCCGACCGCTGGGGGCGGCGCGGCCGCGGGCTGTGGCACAAGCTGATGGCCCGGCGGGGCTACGTCGTGCTGCTGGTGGACAACCGGGCGTCCCTGTTCTTCGGCAAGGCGGGGGAGGACCGGGCCCACCGGCGCTTCGGGCCCGGCAACCTGGCCGCCCAGAAGGCCGGAGTGGAGTCCCTGGAGAGCCTGCCCTTCGTCGATCCCGACCGGATCGGCCTGTGGGGCTGGTCGGGCGGCGGCAGCAACACCCTGGCCGCCCTGCTCG
>JASFUJ010000513.1:0-3679 GCA_050050355.1 Acidobacteriota bacterium | reverse complement strand
CCCCGGGACGTGTCCGGCGAGCCCGTTGCCGATCCCCCGGCGGAGGCCGAGCGCGGCCGCCCTGGCCGGGACCGACCACCCATCCGATGGCCGAAGAACCACACCGAGCTCTCTCCCGCCACGGCTGGCTCCTGCTGCTGGTGCCGGTCCTCGCCCTGACGGTGGCGCTGACCGCCGGCTATCTGTGGAACGAGGACTTCTGGTGGTACCTGAGCTCCGGCCGGGTGGTCCTGGAGCACGGAGGGCTGCCGGACGTGGACCCGATCCTCTACACCTCTGCACCATCGGGAGGGGAAGCGCCGGGCGGAGGCACCGGGTGGGTCTACCACTCGTGGCTCTGGACGGTGCTGGTCGCGGGGCTCGACGCCCTCGGCGGCCTCGGTCTGGTCGTCCTGTTCCACGCCCTGGTGGCGACGACCATCGTCACCCTGATCTACACGAGCGCGCGGGTCGACCGGTACGGCCTGGTCAACGCCCTCGCCGCGGTGCTCTTCCTGGCCGCCGCCGGTCCCCGGCTGTGCGGCAAGGCGGAGCTCGCCACCTGGCTGATGCTGGTGCTGTTCTTCCTGGTGCTCGACCGCAGGGAGCGGTTCACCTGGAAGGAGGGGGTGGGCCTCGCCGCGCTCCAGGTCCTGTGGGCCAACCTCCACGGGGGCTTCCCCCTGGGGATCTTCGTCGCGCTCTGCTATGCCGCCGGCGGCTGGGCCCAGGAGCGCTTCCACCGGGGCACCGAATCGCGTGAAGCCGGGGCCGACGCGCACTCCCCGTCGCGCTGGCCGCCGCTCTGGTACCCGGCGGTGCTGTTCGCCGTGTCGGTGGCGGACCCGCGGCTCTTCCTCGAGCGCCTGCGACCGTTCGGGCTGGCACTCGACTCCCCGACGAGCCAGCCCCTGGGAACCTCCGGCACGCCGCTGATCCTCGAATGGCGGAGCCCGTTCTCTCCGAACCTGGACGACCCCACCGCCCGGTGGCTGTTCTTCGCCGCCCTCGGCCTGGGCCTGGTGGGCTTCGCCAGGGCGCGCCTGCGCTCGCTGCCCCGGCTGCTGTTCTTCGCCGGCCTGGCCGTGCTCGCGGCGACGGCGGTGCGCCACAACACCCTGCTGGCCCTGGCCGCGGCCCTCGTCACCGTCGCCAACCTCTCGGACGCCCGGGCCGGCCGGGGCGCCGAGGCCGGCGCCGCAACGCGGGGCAAGAAGCGGCAACGCCCCCGGCGCGACCGACGGGGAGCCCTCGGGCGCCGGGCCTACCCGGTGGCCTGCGGGGTGGTGGGGATCGGGCTGCTCGCCGCGGCCGGCCTGCTGTGGATCGGGCGCGACGGATTCGACGGCGGCCAGCCCCGGGGCTTCTTCGCCGTGAAGCCGTCGCTCGCCAGCCCGGACGCCGTCCGGTACGTCCGGGAGCAGGGGCTGCCGGGGCCGATCTTCAACGACTACGTCCTCGGCGCCTACCTGGGGGCCGAGCTCTACCCGGACCGGCAGGTCTTCATCGACAGCCGGGTGCTCGACCCGACGCTTGTGGAGAGCTACACCCGCATGATCGGCTCCGCCACCGCCTGGCGGGACGCCGAGACCCGGTACGGCTTCCGCACCGTGATCCTGGGGCACTACTCGAAGAGCGTGCGCTCGGCCCTGGGGGTCACGCTGCTGCGCGACCCCCGGTGGCGGCTGGTCTACGCCGGCCCGCTGGCGGTGGTGTTCACCCGGTCGGACCAGCCGGCCGCGAGGACGATCCGGGAACTGGGCCCGACCGGGGAGAACGGGGACGGCGACGGGGCACCGGCGCCGTTCGCCGGCGGCCCGGAGGCCGAACGGTGGGTGCAGCGGATCTTCCTCAGGGACTTCCCGACCAACTACCTGGTCGAGTACATGGCCAACCTGGGCCACCTGGGCCTGTCGCGGGAGCTCGAGCGCGTGGCCGACGCGGCGCTGTCGTCGAAGCCGGACCACCCGCTCCTGCTGCGGCAACGGTGCGCCGCGCGCTACGTGCTCCGGAAGACCGAGGGGGCCGTCGAGGACTGCAGCAGGGCCTACGAGGGCCGCCCGGAGGACCCCCAGATCGCCTGGCTCTACGCCTCGGTGCTGGTGCGGGACGGCGAGCGGGACCGGGCCCGGTCGATCCTCGACCGCGCCCTCCGCGAGGATCCCGGAAACCGGCAGCTCCTGGCGCTCCGCCGCCGGCTCGGGGGGTGAGCCGGCGGGGCGGCTTCAGCCGGAACCCTTCGCCGTGGCGGTCCGGAGGTCGAACGACAGGGTGTCCATGGGGCAGACGGTGACACAGACGCCGCAGCCGATGCACGACGACGTGGCGTTGTCCAGGGTCTCCTGCTTGAGGGCGTACTGCATCACGTCGATGCCCACCTGGCAGTTGCGGGAGCACTCGTTGCAGGCGATGCACTTGTCGTTCGCGTGGATGTGAAAGCGGGACCAGCCGAGGCGGGTGAAGACCCGGGACTGGAGCTCCATCATCTTGGCCAGCGGGCACCAGTAACGGCACCAGACCTTGCCGCCCATGAACGGGTACAGGGTCACCGGCAGGATGCCCACCAGCCAGACGTCCACCAGGATGGCATACAGGCCGGAGGCCCGGTCCGCGGCCTGGTACCAGCCCAGGGAGTCCTTGAACAGCATCAGCAGCGTCGCCGCCGCCGCGAACACCAGCACCACCAGCCCCATGACCTCCCATCGCCGGGAGATCCTGCCCTTGGGCGCCAGATGGCGCCAGCGGTCGCCGAAGGTCTCCGCCAGCCCGCCGCAACCGCAGATCCACGAGCAGTAGCGCTTGCCGTGGAACAGCACCAGGAGCGGGATCAGCCCGAAGGTGAGGACGATCCCCCAGACCACCCAGATCTGGTGCGGGTCGTGGAGCCAGGTGTAGAAGAAGAGCGGCCAGGCGTAGACGATGCCGTAGGAGCGCCAGGCCTGGTCCGCGAACTGCGGGTCGGAGGCCAGGGCCTCGCCCACCCACCGGTACTTCACCGCCCACTGGAACAGGAACTCGGGCACGATGAAGAAGAAGATCCACTGGAAGCCGATCAGGCTGGTGTAGCGCCAGATCTGGAACCGGTCCCGCCGGTCGATCCCCCACCGCTTGAGGGCCTGGAGCCCGAACCCGGTCATCAGCGCCGTGTAGAGCACCGTGTACCAGAACGCCCAGGAGCGGTCGAAGAAGGAAAACGTGCCGTAGGCCCAGCCCTTGAAGGGCCAGAGCTCCGAGCCGTTCCCCACCTTGATCCCGTAGACCCCGTACCAGACCAGGAACGACAGTCCGAGCCAGGCCCACCGGTCGCCGCGCAGGCCGAGCCAGACGAGCAACCCCACCGAGGCCGCCGCCACCGCCGCGCCGGCGCCGACGCCCAGGCCGCCCGGGGCGCCGAGGGTGCCGTCGAGGGGCGCCGGCCCGCCGAAGGCCGGCCCCAGAAACCAGAGCCCGGCCAGCGCGGCCAGCCCCAGCCCCAGGGCCCGGAGCACGCTGCCGCCGCCCCACTCGTTCTCCAGCCGGATGCCCAGGCTGCGCAGGAAGGCGACCGGCAGCTCGGCGCCGATCAGCACGAAGGCGTGGTCCACCCGGAGGGTCCGCTCGTCCCGGCTCCCGCTCCCGTCGATCTCGAGCACGGCCTCCCGGGGCCGGAGCTCCCGCACGTCCGAGCGGAAGACCACCTCGATCCGGCCGGCGGCCACGG
>JASFUJ010000512.1:0-3683 GCA_050050355.1 Acidobacteriota bacterium | reverse complement strand
GTCCGTCCGGGCGCTGCGCCGCCGGCGGGGCCGGGTGGACGCGACGCGCCCCCGGCAGGCTCCGCCCGGTCTGCCGGCCTCCGCGGCGGCTCCCTGGCGGGTGCCGCCGGCCGATCCGGAGGTGGCCGCCCGGGTGAGCCACCGGGCGTTCGCCCTGGAGATCGGACGGGAGACCGGTCTGGCGCTTCCCGGCGCCCGGATGATCGACTCCCCGGGAGCGCTGGCAGACCATCTGCGCCGGGGTGGGGCGGAGGCGTCCGGGGGTGCCTGGGTGGTGAAGGCGCCCCTGTCGGCGGCCGGTCGTGATCGGGTCCTGGGGCGGAGCCCGGCCGACGCCGAGCGACCGGAGGTCCGGCGCCGGCTGGAGACTCTGCTGGCGCGCCACGGGCCGCTGCTGGCCGAGCCCTGGGTGCCACGGGACGCCGATTTCGGATGCGCCGCCGTCGTGGGACCCGAGGGCGTCGTGGTCCTGGGTCTTCACCGGCTGGAGGTCGACCGGGGCGGCCGGTTCACCGGCGTCGTGCTCGCCGCGGAGGGGGGGCCGCCGCCGGGGCTCGGACCGCGGGACGGGGAGCTCCTGGTGCGCACGGCCGAGGAGGTGGGGCGCCGGCTGGCCGGGGCCGGCTACAGTGGGCCCTTCGGGCTGGACGCCTACCGGTGGCGGGATCCGCGCGACACCGTGCGCTTCCGCCCCCTCGGCGAGATCAACGCGCGCCTGACCTTCGGCCTGGTGGCCCGGGCCCTCGTGGCCCGGGTGCTGGACCGGATGCGGTCGGCGCCCCAGGCGGCGCCGGACGGGTGGGTGGCGCTGCGGCTCGGACGGCGTCCGCCCCGGCCTGGCCGGGTCCCGGGAGGGGTCGTTCCGTTGCTTCACCCGGCGGGCGACGCCCCCGGGGCGTGGCTGGAGCTGGGGTCGGCGGATCGGCCGTCACCCGGCCGTCACCCGGCCGCCGAGCCCTCGGCGCGGGGGCGGCCGCCGTCGGCCAGGTACTCGGTCAGCGCCTCGCCGCTCATCGGCTTCGCCAGCAGCCAGCCCTGACCCAGCGCACAGTCGAGCTTCATCAGGTCCTCCACCTGCGAGCGGCGTTCGATCCCCTCGGCGATCACGTCCAGGCTGAGACCGTTGCCGAGCTTGATGATCGCTTCCACCAGCGCGGTGGTCCCCTGGTCGCGGGAGAGCCCGTCGATGAACACCCGGTCGACCTTGACCGTGTCGACCGGGAACCGGCGCACGTAGTTGAGCGACGAGTAGCCGGTGCCGAAGTCGTCCAGCGCCAGGTTCAGGCCGAGCCGTTTCAGCCTCCGGAGCTCGTCCTCCGCCGCCTCCGCGTCGTCGAGCACGGCCCCCTCGGTGATCTCCAGGGTCAGCCGCACCGGGTCGAGACCGGTGCGGGTCAGCGCCTCCTCGACCTGCGAGACGATGGCGGGGTCGTGCAGGCGGCTCGGGGACAGGTTGACGTTGACCGCCAGCGGGGCGCCGCTGGAGCTCCGGAAGGAGAGCGAGCCCACCTCGCTGCAGGCTCTCTCCAGGACCCAGCGGTCGATGTCGCCGAGGATGCCGGCGTGCTCGGCGAACGGGACGAAGGCGGAGGCGGGGAGCAGACCCCGTTCCGGGTGCCGCCAGCGGACCAGCGCCTCGACCCCCACCGGGCGCAGGTCGTCGAGGCTGCAGATCGGCTGGTAGTGGACCGCCAGCTCCTGGCGCTCGAGGGCCCGGCGCAGCTCCGACTCCAGGTCGAGACGCTTGAGGGCCCGGTCGTGCATCGCCCGCTCGAAGACCACCACCAGGCCCTTGCCCTTCTCCTTGGCCGCGTGGAGCGCCGTGTCCGCGCCCCGCAGCAGCTCCTCCTGGCCGGTCTCGCCGGGGCTCTCGATGGCGATGCCGACGCTCCCGGTGAGCCGGACCTCCCGGTCCCCGATCGGGAACGGGTGATGCAGGACGCCGAGGGTTCGCTCGGCCGCGGCGATGGCCTCGTCCTGGCTCCGCACGCCCTCCACCAGCACGGCGAACTCGTCCCCGGCGAAGCGGGCGACGGTGTCGGACGAGCGGAGCGAGCTCCGGACCCTCTCGGCGAACGCGATCAGCACCTCGTCGCCCGCCGCGTGGCCGAGGCTGTCGTTGATCCGCTTGAAGTCGTCGAGATCGAGGAACAGGATCGCCACCCGCTGGTCCTCCCGGCGCTGGCGCTCGAGGGCGCGGGTGACCCGCTCCAGGAACAGCGCCCGGTTGGGCAGTCGGGTCAGCGAATCGTGGAGCGCCTGGAACAGCTTCTGGGACGCCATCAACCGCTGGGCCTGGTAGAGCTGGGCGTTGGCGATCGCCGAGGCGGCCTGCTCGCCGAACAGCGACAGGGCGCGCAGGTCGTGCTCGGTGTAGGTGGCTCCCTGCCGCGCGTTGACGTTCAGCACTCCGAGCAGATTCTGCCGGTGGATCAGGGGCACCGACATGGCGCTGTCGGGAGCCGGCGGCTCGCGCCGGCGGGAGGCGGCGTCGGCGTGGTGGACGACGCCGTGGATGAGGAGCGGCTCGCGGTTCGTGGCCACCCGGCCGGCGATCCCCTCGCCGAAGGCCAGCCGGGCGCCGCGGGCGGCGCTCGTGCCGCTGGTGGCGACGGTGCGCAGCTCCCGGCTGCCGGCGGCGAGCATGATCGAGGCGTCGCGGCCGTCCAGGAGCTCCCGGGCGCAGCCGACGATGGTCGACAGCACGTCGTCCAGGTCGAGGCCGAGGTTGATCGCCTTGCCGGCCTCCAGCAGCGAATGGATCTCCCGCAGGCGGTTGGTGAGCGCCGCGGTCAGCACCTGCTCGTGCACCAGCAGCTCGGTGACGCGGCGGAGCTGGAGCTCCTTCTCGATACCGTAGGCGCAGAAGAGGATGATCAGCAGCAGGAACCCGAGCTGCGCCGCGCGCCCGGTGAGCCACGGAGGCGGGGCCAGCTCCGTGCGGAAGGCGAACAGCACCAGGGCGCCCGCCACCGCGACCAGCACCAGGGAGGCGAGCACCCAGAGCTGCAGCCGGCGCTGCTCGACCGACTGCAGCGTGGGCGGCTCGAACCCTCGCAGCCCGGCGATGCGGGCGGCACGCTCGACCATTCCGCGGGCCGGCTCCCTCCGGTCGCTCCTGCTCGTCGGGTCTCCGGGGCGCCCATGGGCGCGCGCTTTCCGTTCGCCCCTTTCGCTTGCCTCCGCCACATCCGCCTCCGAACACGAACCCGTGCCGAAGCGTCCGCACGGGTGCCAAACTTTCGATCAGACGGCCGGAGGATACCACGGCGGGAACGGAACGGCAGCGGGGACGTGCGGCCGTGCGGGGTCCGCGCGAGCCCTTTCGTGAAGGACGTTGGCGTCGATCTTGTATGGTCTCCGGGTCGTCATGGCCCTCTCACTCCGTCCAGCCCACGTGCGCCGCTACAAGGAGGTGGCGCGTCTCCTGATCAAGCACGGCCGCTCCGACCTGATGCGCGCCGCCGACCTCGACCGGGCCCTGCTCGGCGAAGAGCTCGGGGACTGGGACGCCCTCGACGGCGAGCCGGAGGCGCTCGCCGCGGACCTGGAGGCCCTCGGCCCCACCTTCATCAAGCTCGGCCAGTTGCTGTCCAGCCGCTCGGACCTGCTCCCCATGCCCTACCTGGAGTCCCTGTCCCGACTGCAGGACCAGGTGGAGCCGTTCGACTGGGACGACGTGG
>JASFUJ010000511.1:0-3684 GCA_050050355.1 Acidobacteriota bacterium | reverse complement strand
CACCAGCGCCGCGATGATCGCGCCGTTCCAGAGCACCGGCGCCACGTACGGCAGAAAGAACCGGCGGTGGCTGTTGAGGATCCCCAGCGCCCACGCGTGGAGCACCAGGACGCCGACCATGGGAAACGTGATGCGCACGGCGGTGACCGCCAGCGGATAGCGGTCCACCGCGCCCGAGTCCCCCAGGAAGCCCGCCGCCAGCACCGCCACGATCGGCTCGGCGAACAGGACGCCGAGGAGCGCCAGCCCCCCCGCCAGGGCGAGCAGGAGGCCGAAGATCGCCCCCGCGAAGCGCCCGGCCTCCTCCTCGCGCCCCTCCTCGAGCATCCGGGAGTAGACCGGGATGAACGACGCCGACAGCGTGCCTTCGCCGAGCAGGTTCTGCAGGATGTTGGGGGCGCGCAGGGCGAACACGAAGACGTCCGCGTGGGGGCTCGTGCCGAAAAAATGAGCGATCGCGCGCTGGCGGAGAAACCCGAAAACCCTGGAGGCCAGGATCCCCCCCGCCACGATCACCGACCGGCCGCCGCCGCCCGGGTCGCCGGCCCTCCCGTCAGCCACGTCGGGGAGCGCCCTTCCCGTCCAGGCGGTTCCGGCTCCGGTCCCCGAGGCGCTGGTCCAGGGCGTCGATCGCGTCGAGGGCCGTCATCGGCAGCGCGATCGAGCCGTCCGGCACCGAGGCTTCCCGCGGGTTGACCCGGATCAGGCGGGCTCCGGGCCGCCGGGCGAGATGCTCCGAGGTCAGCCGCACGGTCGGCACCGCCGTGCCGGCGCCGAACTCGATCACGGTCAGCCGTCCCTCCAGGTCCTCCAGCCAGGTCCGGAAGCGGGCCTCCTGCTCCGCCGTCCGCCCCGAGATCCAGTTCCAGTCACCGAACATCAGCACGTTCGGCCGGGCCACCGCGCCGCAGCCCGGGCACTCCGGCAGCGGGTCCTCGGCCCGGAAGGTCGTCTCGTCGACCTCCACCTGGAGCCCGTCGGCGCTCCAGATCTCGTGGACGCACGGGCGGGTGCACTGCAGGTGCAGGATCGAGCCGTGGCACTCGACGACCCTCGCACCGGGGAACCCGGCCCGCTGGAAGTGGCCGTCGACGTTCGAGGTGAAGACGAAAGCTCCCTCCGGCGGCACGTCGCCCCAGCGGCGGAGCACCCGGAACCCCCGGTGGGGCTCCACCTGCCGGTAGAGGTTCAGGCGGTGGCCGTAGAACCCCCACGCCAGGGCGGGATCGCGGAGGAAGTGGCCCGGGTTGGCCATCTCCTCGAAGCGCAGCCCGAGCCGGGAGATCGGTGGATAGGCGCGCCAGAAGCCCGCGGTGCCCCGGAAGTCCGGCAGCCCGGAATCCACCCCGATGCCCGCGCCGGCCGTGATCACCAGAGCATCCGCCGCGGCCACGATCTCCGCGGCACGGTCCAGGCTGCGTTCCAGCTCCGCGCTCCCACCCGCCCTCTGGGCGCTGCCGTGCGCGGGAACCGCGTTGGCGTCCAGATCATTCACGATTCTCGATCTTATCGTGCTCGGATACACTCGTGGCGGTTTGACCGGACACTCCCCAGCCGCCGCCTCCGTCTCCGCCCTCGCCGACGCCGTCCGGGAGGCCGGCCGAGGGCTCATCGTCGTGGTGACCGGCGCCGGAGTGAGCGCGGCGAGCGGCCTGCCCACCTTCCGGAGCGGGCCCGACGCCATCTGGCGCCGCGACGATCTCGAGATCGGCACCTACGAGTTCTTCCGGGCCCGGCCGGTGGAGCACTGGCAGTGGTACCTGGACCGCTTCGGCGGCATCCTCGACGTGGCCCCGAACCCGGCCCACCGGGCGCTGGCGGCCCTCGAGCGGTGGCACGGCGCGCGCCCCGACGGCGGTGGCGAGCTCCTCCTGGTCACCCAGAACATCGACACCCTCCACGAGCAGGCCGGCTCCCGAAACCTGATCAAGATCCACGGCACGGCCGATCGCTACCGCTGCTCCCGTCCGGGATGCCGGTACGGAGCCCCGGGCGGCTCGATCCCGGTGGACGAGGTCGACCTCCTCCCGTTCCGCGAGACCCCGTCCCGGGAGACCATTCCCCGCTGCCCCGAGTGCGAGGCGCCGCTGCGCGCCCACGCCCTGTTCTTCGACGAGCTCTACGACGGCCACGTGGACTACGGCTTCGAACGCGCCCGGAGAGCGTTCGAGCGGATGAGCCTGGCGCTGTTCATCGGCACCTCGTTCGCCGTGGGCATCACCGAGATCGCCCTGCGCGCGACCCTGTTCAACCGGGTGCCCGCCTGGTCGATCGACCCGGACGCGGCGGCCGAGGCCCGCTACCCCTGGCTCCGGACGGTGGCGGCGACGGCCGAGGAGGTCCTGCCGGCGGTGTGCGCGGAGCTGGGGGCGGATGCCTCCCCCGGCGAGGGGTGACGGCGACCCCCCTCCCCGGCGCGACCCCGCCCCGGCCGGCACGGGTCCGGCCGCTACACGGCTGGTGTCCGGCCGGCTGAAGCCGGCCGACCGGTCCGCGGGCCCTACCGCTCGGGCGGCGGGATCCTGCCGCCGCGGGTCGCCTCCGGCGATTCGTCGGGGGCGGGGATCCGGCGCCAGCTCGTGACCCGCGGGCCGGTGGGCGTCTGGCGCCCCCGCGCCTCGGCGGCCAGGACCCCGCCCCGGTACGCGGCCCGCACCCGGATCGTGAAGCTGCCCCCGGCGCCGTGGCGCACTTCCGACCGGATGGTCCCGCCGTCCAGCTCCCGCTCGGCCACCCCGGGGTAGACCGGCGACGCCGCCAGGTTGGCCAGGGTCTCGGCCATGGCCGCGTCGGCCAGGGCGGTGAGCTCGGTGCGCCGGACCTCGTCCCGCACCCGGTGCATGCGCGCGATCAGCAGGCCGGCCAGGACCGCGAAGGCCGCCCCGACCAGCACCACCGCCACCAGGGCGCCCACCAGCGCCTGCCCGCGCTCGCTGCGGTCCGGCGGACCCACCCTCACCACCCCCATCCCAGACCCCCTCCCCGCAGCGCTGTCACCACCGTGCGCCGGACCGAGCCCTCCCCGGGCGCTCCCGCGCGCGCCACCTCCGCCCGTCCGCGGGCCGCGGGAGACCGGTAGGCGATCTCGACGGTCACCAGCCGGGAGCCGACCCGGCGCCACCGCCAGGAGGTCACCCCGTCCAGGACCCGGCGCGGCGCGCTCCATTCGCGCCGCGCCGCGGACCCGCGTCCGGCCGAGCCCCCGGACTCGCGTCCGGACGCCCCGCTCTCGTCCGCCCGGGCGACCGGCGGCGGCAGGTCCCGGCGCCGGAGCACCCCGGCGAAGTGCTCGTAGCGCACCCGGCGCCCGTCCGGAAAGATCAGCTCCAGGTGCTCCCCGCCGCCGAGCCCGGACGCCGAGCCCAGCTCGGCGCGCAGCCGCGCCAGCGCCAGGTCCGCCACCGGCGCCCGCGCCTCCACGCCGGCCCGCGCCAGCGTCCGGTGGGCCTGGACCAGGATCGAGCCGGCGAGCATCAACCCCACGCCGAGCACCGCCAGGGCGACCACCGCCTCGACCAGGGTGAAGCCCCGGTCCCCGGACGACCCTCTCGGTCCTCCCGGTCCTCTCCGCGTGGAATCTCCCATCGTCAATGGCTCTTCAGCTTCCCCGGCTTCCAGAACAGGGTCTCCACGCTCAGGCTCCAGGGCTCGCCGAGCACGGTGTAGCGCGCCTCGACCTCGGCC
>JASFUJ010000510.1:0-3693 GCA_050050355.1 Acidobacteriota bacterium | reverse complement strand
GTCCACCACCCGCAGGCCATGGACGCCGCGGACCCGGAAGGCGCCGTCGAGGACGGCCGTCGGGTCGTCGTCCGCGCCGATCTTGCAGGTGCACGAGGCGTGGTGCCCCCAGGCGTTGTTCCGGATGTAGTCGCGGATCTGCTCCGGGGTCCGGACCGCGTCCAGCCCGGGGTAGAGCTCCTCTTCCACGATGTGCTCGTAGCTCCGGGAGAGGGAGCGGGCGAACTCGAACCCGCGGACCGCCGCCTCCATGTCCGCGCCGTCCGGGTCGTCGCCCTCCTCGAAGTAGTGGAAGTTGACGTCGGGCGGCTCGAGGGGGTCCGCCGAGCGGATCGCGACCCGGCCGGCGGTGTTGTTGGTGTGGGCCTTGAGCACCGCCCAGGTGAAGCAGTCCCGGGAGGCCCGGATGCGCGCCGAGTAGCCCGGCACGTAGCCGCGGAAGTCGGTCACCAGGCCGAAGACGAACAGGTCGGGGTCGGACAGGCGCGGATCGGAGCGCTTGATGATCGCCATCACCGCGCCGTTGGTGGTGTAGATCCCCGTGCGCTCGTTCAGCCACTCCTCGAAGGCGGGGTCGGGGGGCTGCCCGGGCTTCGGCGGCTCCATGGTCGTGTTGGCTAGCATGGAGAAGTCCTTCTTCATCCGCTGGACCAGGGTCACCTCGTAGCGGTCCTGGAGGTTCGCTCCCACGCCGGGCAGGTCGACCCGGACCGGGATGCCGTGCTTCTCCAGGAGCTCCCGCGGGCCGATGCCGGAGAGCTGGAGGAGCTGGGGGGTGTTGAACGCCCCGCCGCAGAGGATGACCTCGCGGGTGGCTCGGGCCTCGCGCCGCTCGCCCCGCCCACCGTCGCCGGCGGATCCGCCGGAGCGGGCCCGGGGATCGGCCCGGTACAGGCTCTCGCCCAGCAGGTACTCGACGCCGGTGGCCCGGTCGTCGTCGTCCAGCAGCACCCGGGTGACGAGGGCGCCGAGCTGGACGGTCAGCCGGTCGCCGCACTCCCGGACGGCGGCCTGCACCCGCTCCCGCGCCCCGGTGCGGGCGCCCCGGTCCCGGTTGAGGGGGCAGATCCGCAGACCCTCCAGGCGCCAGGAGACCGTCCACCAGGTGTTCGGATCCCCCGCGGTGAACAGGAAGGAGACGATGCGGGACAGCAGGTACCGCGGGTTGAGCAGGCGCTGGAGCCAGTGCTTCCCGAACAGGTTGCGCGCGGCCGTCTTCTTCAAGACCTTCAGCAGCTCCTCGTCCTCGGTGGCCAGCCTGGGGTCCGCCTCCTCGGTGGCGAGCCACCCGCCGAAGCCGTGGTGGGTCACATTGAGGAACGGCAGGATCTTGTGCAGGAACCGCCAGACCGGCCGGTACCGGCAGTCCTCCAGGCGCTCGTAGTACCGGCGCATCTTCCGGGGCCGCCACGATTTGTCCCCGGTGATCCGCGCGATCCGGTCCCAGTCGCTGTTGGACGGATAGACCAGGATCATGGCGTTGTGGGCGGTGCAGCCCCCCAGGGTGCCGGCCCGGGGGTAGAAGATCCCGTCCTCCGCCTCCACGAACTTGTCGTCGCGGCGCTGCTGCTCCTCGTCCGCGTAGTGGCGGACGAAGAACTCCCACGACATCTCCTCCTCTTCGGAGGCGTTGGGGTGGAAGGCCGGGACCTGGTAGTTGTAGGTCTCCGGATCGCCCCCCGCCTCCAGGAGAAGCACGGTGTGGCCCGCTTCGGCGAGATTGGCGGCCAGGGGGCCGCCGCCGGCCCCCGAGCCCACCACGATGTATTCGTACTCGTCGGTCACGGAAGCGACCCTCCTACAAGGTCTTGACGTACTCGATCAGGGCCTCCTTGTCCTCGTCCGACAGGTCGGTCCCGAAGTAGTGGCCGCGGTCGACGATGAAGTCCGGGCAGGCGCTCTTGTCGATGAGGTCGGGTACGAGCTGGCGCAGCAGCTCGGTCGACTCCTCGGGCCCCAGGCCCTCGCGCTCGATGCGCTTGAAGTCCTTGATGCCCCGGATCCCCGTGCCGAGCAGCCCGAACACGCCGAAGTCGGCGTCGGTGCGGGCCAGGTTGAGGTTCCCCACCAGACCGATCGGCATGCCTTCGCTGACCTCGCTCGGCCCCGGGAACGGACCGATCTGCACCTGGCCGTCGTCGTTGACCAGGAAGCCGAGCCCGGCCAGGTACCGGAACGGCAGGGCCGCGCGGAGCGGGCCCGGCAGCGCCGCCGGTTCCACCTTGAGGTGGCTCTCCCGCGAGGTGCGCGGGATGGTGTTGGGCCGGCGCTCGGGCCAGAGCAGCTTGCGGATCGCGTCGTCGAAGGCGGCCATCCGGCCGGCGGTCGAGGGATCGCCGGTGAACTGGCCGAGGTCGTTGTTGTGCAGGAAGGGCGCGGTGGACCAGATGGCCACCAGGGACGGCACCCGCTGGTACCCGCGCCCGCCGCCCGGCGCGTCCCACTCGAAGACCTCGTCGGTCACCGGGTTGTAGAGCTCCACGGTGCCGACCGAGGGCAGAGTCTTGTAGCTCTGCGAGGCGAAGTTGTCCCAGACGTGGCCCTCGATGGCGTTCGACGCCATGGCGCTGCAGATTTCGCCCTGGAGGGCGCCGGTGGCGAGGCCGCGCTGGCGGGCCTCCTCCAGGTACCGCTCCAGGGTCGAGGCGCTCGGATCGATTCCGCTGGGCTCGAAGTCGATCCGCGGCTGGTGGACCGGGATCCGGGCGTCGGTCGAGAGGTAGTTGTCCTCCAGGAAATTGTCGCTCTGGACGAGCGCCGTCATCTCCTGCTTGAACTCGTCGGTCTCGGTCCACTCCCAGTAGCGCTTCCAGCAGTCCAGGTAGTCCGGGCCGATGCAGCCCTCCTCGCCGAGGCCGACCAGGTTCTTCGGCAGCGTCGAGGAGTGGCAGCGGGCGCAGTTCTCGGCGAAGACCACCTGGCCGCGCTCGTAGATCTCCCGGTACTCCTCCTCCTCCCGCTCCCCCTGGAGGAACCGCTCGCCGTCGGGCGCCTCCGCCAGCGGGTAGCGGTAGCCCGCCTTGATCAGGTACCCGGCCATGTCCACCGCGCGATCCTGGGTGGCGTTCCAGAACACCGAGTTCTCCTGGGCGTCCTTCACCGTGATCGGCTTCTGCTTGGTGAGGCCGACCATCGGGTTGATGGTGCGGATCCACTGCTGGTGGTACTCGCCGATGTTGATGTAGACGCGGGTCAGCGCCGGACCGATGCCCACCGAGTCCGCGCCGTCCCACAGCACGTGGGGCGTGGTGTAGGTGGCGGACTCCCGCTCCTCGTCCAGGTACTCCGCGAGCTCGGGCAGGTCGAGGGCGCCGCCGACCGCGGTCTCGGTGCCGATCCGGTCGGCGATGGCGAGACGGGCCGGAAGCTCGAAGACCGCGTTCATGGCCCGCGGGTTGAACAGGTTGTCTGCGGGGATGAACGAGGTGTCGACCGCGCCGGGACGCTGGCCGTCCAGCAGGTGCCAGACGAAGTTGTCCGGGGTGACGTTGGGCGCGAAGACCCGCCCGAACCAGAAGTACTGGGCGCCGATGGTGCCGGAGAGGTTGGCCCATTCGGGGTTCTCCGGATCCTCCGGCGGGTGGAGCGGGTGGTGGCTGATGTGGCAGAAGCCGCACGACATGCCGACCCGGTAGGGGCGCACCAGCTTCCGGTTCGAGTAGAACTCCGGGTCCAGGTAGAAGCGGTCCTCCT
>JASFUJ010000509.1:0-3699 GCA_050050355.1 Acidobacteriota bacterium | reverse complement strand
CGCCCGGCTCCACCTCCACCTCGAACATCCCCGGCAACCCGTCCGCCACCGCGAGCCCCTGCACCGTCGGACGGAGGCGGTCCCGGTCGAGCTCGACGAGCCCCTGCGCGATCAACCGCTCCACCACCTCCCGGTTCCGCGCCACCAGATCGACCCCGAACCGCTCCTCGAACCGCGCCAGGTCGATCCCCGCCACCGTCCGCAATCCCAGCATCAGGGCCTCCAGAGCCATGTCCGCCGGACCCAGCTCTTCGACCCCGGCCACCGGCCGGTCTTCCCGGCTCCCGGCGCCGTCCACCCGCTCGCCCCACGCCTCCACTGACCGCTCGTTCCACCAGCGCCGGCCCGTCCGGGCGAGCGGGTCCAGCGGCACGAACGAGTGGGCCGAGGGTCCCAGCCCCAGGTAGGGCGCGTGCCGCCAGTACTTCCGGTTGTGCTCGGAGCGGTGGTCCCGGCCGTCCGAGCCCTTTCCGGTCAACGCGAAGTTGGACACCTCGTACGGCGCATACCCGGCCTCCATCAGCCGCCCGCAGAGCCGCTCGTACGCGTCCGCCTGGGCAGTTTCGGGAAGCTCCCGGATCACTCCCCGGTCCAGCCCGCGGGCGAACGGCGTTCCCTCGTGGACCGTGAGCTGGTAGCAGGAGACGTGATGGGGGCGCAGGCCGATCAGGCGCTCCAGGCTGCGCTCCAGGGCGCCCGGGTCTTCGCGATCCGGCGGCAGCCCGAAGATCAGGTCGACCGACACCGTCTCGAACCCGGCGGCGAGCGCCAGCTCCACGCTCCGCTCCGCCTGCTCCGGCGTGTGCCGCCGTCCCAGGAACTTCAGCGCGCTCCGGTCGAAGGACTGGACGCCCAGCGACAGGGTGCCGACGCCGAGCGCCCGGAAGACCTCCAGGCGTTCCGCCGTCACGTCCTCCGGGTTCGCTTCCAGGAAGAGCCGGGGTCCGGAGCTCCCGGGGGGAGCCACCGGCAGCTCCCGCCGGAGGGCGTCCAGGAGGGTTTCCAGCGCCTCCGCCTCCAGGATCGACGGCGTGCCTCCGCCCAGGTAGACCGTGCCGAACGCCCCGGCCTCCCAGTGCCCGCCCCACAGCTCCGCCTCCCGAGCCACCCGCTCCACGTAGAGCCGCCGTGCCCCCTCGCCGGCCCGGGTGACCGCGAAGTCGCAGTACGGACAGATCGCCGAGCAGAACGGCACGTGGACATAGAGACCGGCGGCGTCCGGAGTTTTTCCCGGCGTCGTCGGGCTGGGGGAATGATTTGGCATACTAGGCAATCTACCGCGGGACGAACCCCCGCCCCTTTCTCCCTCGAGGGACGCCCTTGATCCGGCCCTCACCCCGGCCCTCTCCCGCGAGCGGGAGAGGGGGCCTGCAAGGAAGGGAGTGGCCGAGCGGGCCTGTAGGGGTGAGCCAGTGACACACGAGAGGGGACACGCACCATGGCAGACGATCCGACGCGCAAGGACATCGACTCCCGGGAGACCGGGGAGTGGATCGATGCCCTCGAAGCGGTGATCGAACACGACGGCATCGAGCGGGCCCAGTTCCTGATCGAGCGCCTGTCCGACCGGTTCCACCGGCACAGCGGTCAGATCCCCTTCCGGCTGACCACCGAGTACATCAACACGATCCCGCCGGAAGTCGAGGCCAAACGGCCGGGCGACTACGACATGGAGCGCAGGCTCAAGAGCATGATCCGCTGGAACGCCGCGGTCATGGTGGTTCGCGCCAACCGGATGTTCGCCGGGCTCGGCGGTCACATCGGCAGCTACCAGTCGGTGGCCAACCTGTGGGAGATCGGCTTCAACAACTTCTTCCGCGGCCCCACCGAGGAGAACCGGGGGGACCTCGTCTTCTTCCAGGGGCACAGCTCCCCCGGCGTCTACGCCCGCGCGTTCCTGGAGCACCGGCTCCACGAGGAGGACCTGGACAACTTCCGCCGCGAGGTGGAGACCCCGGGCCTGTCCTCGTACCCCCACCCCTGGCTCATGCCCGACTTCTGGTGTGTGCCCACGGTCTCCATGGGGCTGGGGCCGATCATGGCGGTCTATCAGGCCCGGTTCATGAAGTACCTCCACAACCGGGGCATCATGGACACCTCCGGCCGCCGGGTCTGGGCGTTCCTCGGCGACGGCGAGATGGACGAGCCCGAGTCCCTCGGCGCCCTCTCGCTCGCCGCCCGGGAGAGGCTGGACAACCTGGTCTTCGTGGTCAACTGCAACCTCCAGCGCCTCGACGGCCCGGTGCGCGGCAACGGCAAGATCATCCAGGAGCTCGAGACCCAGTTCCGGGGAGCCGGCTGGCGGGTGATCAAGCTGATCACCGGCCGCAACTGGGACCCGTTGCTGGCCAGGGACGAACAGGGCCTGCTCCGCAAGCGGCTGATGGAGGTGGTGGACGGCGACTACCAGACGTACGCCGCCAAGGACGGCGGATACGTGCGGGAGCACTTCTTCGGGGCCTACCCCGAGCTCGAAGAGATGGTGGCCAACATGACCGACGAGGAGATCTGGCAGCTCAAGCGGGGCGGCCACGACCCGTTCAAGGTCTACGCCGCCTACCACGCGGCCACCCGGACCGAGGGCCAGCCCGCGGTCGTCCTGGCCAAGACCGTCAAGGGCTACGGCATGGGCGAGGCCGGCGAGGGCCAGAACATCATCCACCAGCAGAAGAAGATGGACGTGGAGGAGCTCAAGCACTTCCGCGACCGGTTCCGGGTGCCGATCTCCGACGAGGAGATCGAGGACCAGCCGCCCTACTACCGGCCGGCGAAGGACTCCGAGGAGTACAGGTACCTGAAGAGCCGCCGTGACGCCCTGGGCGGCTGGCTCCCGCGTCGGGTGGCGGACGCTCCGCCGCTCGAGGTGCCCGACCTGGACACCTTCAAGCTCGTCCTGGACGGCTCGAAGGGCCGGGAGATGTCGTCGACCATGGCCTTCGTGCGCATCCTCTCGGCCCTGCTCAAGGAGGACGCGATCAAGGACCACATCGTGCCGATCGTCGCCGACGAGGCGCGGACCTTCGGCATGGAGGGGCTGTTCCGGCAGCTCGGCATCTACTCGCCGGTGGGCCAGCTCTACGAGCCGGTGGACGCCGAGCAGCTCCTCTACTACAAGGAGGCGAAGGACGGGCAGATCCTCCAGGAAGGCATCACCGAGGCCGGGGCGTTCTCCTCCTGGGCCGCCGCCGGCACGGCGTACGCCAACCACGGCGTGCACATGGTGCCGTTCTTCGTCTACTACTCCATGTTCGGGTTCCAGCGGATCGGCGACCTGGCCTGGGCCGCCGCGGACATGCAGGCCCGGGGCTTCCTGATCGGCGGCACGTCGGGGCGGACCACGCTCAACGGCGAGGGCCTGCAGCACGAGGACGGCCAGAGCCACGTCCAGGCGTCGGTGATCCCCAACTGCGTGGCCTACGATCCCACCTACGGCTACGAGCTGGCGGTGATCGTCCACGAGGGTTTGCGGCGGATGTACGTGGAGCAGGAGAACGTCTTCTACTACATCACCGCCAACAACGAGAACTACGAGCACCCGGCGCTGCCGGAGGAGGACGGCGTGCGCGAGAGCATCCTGAAGGGGATGTACCTGCTCCGCAAGAGCGCCGGCCGCAAGAAGGCGCGGGTGCAGCTCCTCGGGTCCGGGACGATCCTGCTGGAGGTGCTGGCCGCGGCCGAGCTGCTGGAGGCGGAGCACGG
>JASFUJ010000508.1:0-3705 GCA_050050355.1 Acidobacteriota bacterium | reverse complement strand
GGGCCCGGTCGAGGAGCTGGTAGTAGTTGAAGTTGAAGTCGGCGGTGTTCGGATAGACGAAACGCCAGGCGTCCGGGACGTGCTCGGACCGCGGTGGAAGGACGACATACTTCCCCATTCCCTTGTGAAGAGACATGGTTCGCTCCCTTTCTGTGCGGACGGAAGCCGACCCCTCGTGCCTCCGAAGGCGGGCACCCGCCCCGATCAGAACTTCCGGATCAGGACAACATCTGATTTACGAAACGAAGGGATGCTACCACACGCGAATGGCGCGGGCCAACACGCCGGGACGCCCATGAGCGCAGGGCGGGTGGGGCGGGGAAGGGAGGGATCGAAGGCGGGGACGGTGGGATGGCGGATGCGAGCCCCAGGAGTCTGCGCGGCCACGCGGTCCTGCCGCGCAGACTCCTGGGACCGCGGTCGAGGGCTCAATCCACCTGCGAGCTGCGCCGCATTCCGGCGGCCACCTGCTGCTCGTCTTCGCCGCCGGAGGGGCTCTCTTCGCCCTCGGGTTCGCCCTTCGGTGCGGGCGGCTCGCCGGAGCCGGCCGCGGCCGTGGCGTCCACGCCGCCCTCCTCGGCCTCGTGACCGATCTCCAGGCCGGAGTGGATGTCCGGGTCCGCCGGGGTCAGGTCCTCGCCGGTCTTTTCTTCGATCAGCTCGTAGACCCGCTTGCCGTCGATCGACTCCCGGTCGAGGAGCTCCTTGGCCAGGGCCTCGAGCAGATCGCCGTGCTCGGTGAGCACCTGGCGCGCCTGCTCGTAGCCGGAGGTGACGATGCGCTCGACCTCGCGGTCGATGCGGATCGCCGTGTCCTCGCTGTAATCCGAGCGCTGGACATAGTCCCGGCCAAGGAAGACCGGCTCGTCGCCGCCGCCGAACGACAGCGGTCCGAGCTGCGACATGCCCCACTCGCGGACCATGCGGCGGGCCATCTCCGTCGCGCGCTCGATGTCGTTGCCGGCGCCGGTGGTGATGTCGTCCTGGGTCAGCTCCTCGGCGACGCGGCCGCCCATGAGGATGGCGATCTGGGCCTCCACGTAGCCGCGGCGGTAGTTGTGCTTGTCCTCGGTGGGGAGCTGCATGGTCAGGCCGAGGGCCCGGCCCCGGGGGATGATCGTGACCTTGTGCACCGGATCCGCGCCGGGGAGGAACGCGGCCACCAGGGCGTGGCCGGCCTCGTGGTACGCCGTGACCTGCTTTTCCTCGTCGGTCAGCATGAGGGTCTTGCGCTCGACCCCCATCAAGACCTTGTCCTTGGCGAACTCGAAGTCGTCCATGGCGACCGCTTTGTGGTCACGCCGGGCGGCCACCAGGGCGGCCTCGTTGACCAGGTTCATCAGGTCGGCGCCGGCGAAGCCGGGGGTGCCGCGGGCGATGACTTTGAGGTCGACCTGGTCGTCGAGTGGAATGCTGCGCGTGTGGACCTGCAGGATGCCCAGCCGGCCGTTGATGTCCGGCCGGTCCACCACCACCCGGCGGTCGAAACGGCCGGGCCGCAGCAGCGCCGGGTCGAGGACGTCGGGGCGGTTGGTGGCGGCGATCAGGATCACGCCCTCGTTGGACTCGAAGCCGTCCATCTCCACCAGCAGCGCATTCAGGGTCTGCTCGCGCTCGTCGTGGCCGCCGCCCAGGCCGGCGCCGCGGTGGCGGCCGACGGCGTCGATCTCGTCGATGAAGATGATGCAGGGCGCGTTCTTCTTGCCCTGCTCGAAGAGGTCCCGCACCCGGGAGGCGCCGACGCCGACGAACATCTCCACGAAGTCGGAGCCGGAGATGGAGAAGAAGGGCACGTTCGCCTCGCCGGCGATGGCGCGGGCGAGCAGGGTCTTGCCGGTGCCGGGAGGGCCCATGAGCAGGACGCCCTTGGGGATGCGCCCGCCGAGCTTCTGGAACTTCTGGGGCTCGCGCAGGAACTCGACGATCTCGGAGAGCTCCTCCTTGGCCTCCTCGACGCCGGCCACGTCCTTGAAGGTGACCTTCTTGCCGGTGGTGTTGAGCAGCTTCGCCTTCGACTTGCCGAAGGACAGGGCCTTGTTGCCGCCGCCCTGCATCTGCCGCATGAAGAAGATCCACAGGCCGATGATCAGCAGCATCGGCGCCCAGAAGGAGAGGATGCCGAGCAGGGCGTTGTCGTCGACCTCTTCAGAAGCGACCTCGACGCCGTTGTCCTCGAGCTTGGCGACGAACTCCCCGTCCGCGTACTCGGCGTGCGGGAGCTGGACCGTGAACTCCGCGGGCTGGCCGCCCGTCGTCTCACCCCGCAGGGTGCCGCGGACGGTCGCCCCCTCGGTGGTCACCTTCGCCACGCGGCCGTTCTCCACCGCCTGGTTGAACTCCGTCAGGGTCATCTCCTGCTCGGAGCCCATCCCTCCCTGGAGGGCCTGGAAGAGAAGGATGACGACCAGGAAGATGGCCATCCACAGAATCAGTGTCTTGAGGGTCGAGTTCAACGTGTCACCACCTGCGTCACGGTCGGAAGGTACGGGAAGGGAAGCTCCGTCCGAGTGTCCTACACGGTAACCGATGGGCCCGGCTCAGGATTCCCTGGGTCTCGCCGGCCCGCTTCCGGTCCTCACGGGGCGTCTTCGAGGCGGCCGATGTAGGGCAGATTGCCGTACCGGCCGTCGTACTTGAGCCCGTAACCCACCAGCGGGCCGGTGCGATCCACGCTGAACGCGTGGTAGAGCACCTCGAGCTCCGTCTTGCGCTCGTCCGGGAGGTCGATCAGCGCGGCGAAGCGGACGCTCTTCGCCCCCTTCTGGAGGAACTGCTCGGCCAGGTAGTTCTCGGTCACGCCGGTCGAGACCACGTCCTTGACCACCAGCAGGTGCTGATCGGCCAGGTCGAACGCGATCGGGTACTGGATCTCCAGCAGCTCGGCGGCCGCGACCTCCGGGTGATGGTACCCCACCTGCACGAACTCGTAGCGCACCTCGGGCTCGTAGGCGCGGACCAGGTCGGCGAGGAAGATCACCGAGCCGCTCAGGAGGCTCAGGAAGAGGGGGTCGTCGTCCGCCAGGTCGCGGGACAGGCGGCGACCCAGGTCCAGGACCTCGCGCTCGATCTCGTCGGCCTGGAAGAGGGGGACGATCCTGCTCTCGATGGGGGACTCGGTCATGGCACCACCTCCGCGATCCAGGTTCGCTCCGCGCCGGGGGGGACCCGGAACGCCTCGTCCACGGTTACTCCCGGCACCCAGGCGATGCGATCGCCGAGGCACAGGAGCGGGATCCGGTCTCGGCGGCTCCGGGGAATCCGCCGGTCGATCAGCAGGTCCTTGAGCTTGCGCGACCCCGGGGCTCCGAGCGGATGGATGCGGTCTCCGGGCCGGCGGGTGCGGACGGTCAGCGCGGGCGCCCGGTCGCCGGTGCCGGTCGCCGGGTCGACGCCCCGGAGACCGAACGGCAGGGCCAGGGCCGCCCGCCACGCCGAGCCCCGGAACATCCACCCGGTGACCGGCGCGCTCCGCACTCGCATCCGCAAACCCAGCTCGGGGATCTCGACCTCGCCCGGCACCCTCAGAGTATACGAGAAACGCGGTGGTTCCGGGGGATCGGCGGCGCGGAGCACGAGCAGCTCGCCGCTCTCTTCCCAGCGCCAGCCGCCGCCGCAGTCGCAGCCGATGCGCTCCGGCTTCCCGTTCGCGGTCGGGGTCGACGTCCCGGTGCCGAAGCGTGCGGCGAGCTGGCGCGCCAGCTCGCC